>DAOTTR010000030.1:0-1634 GCA_034437715.1 Caldilineaceae bacterium | reverse complement strand
AAATAATGCGAAATTCAACCGTAGTAAAGACTTTAGTCTTGACTACCGATCAACGCTTACTGTACAACTAGCGTGGCGGATGCATGGGCATGATCACATGCAGAAATTCTTCGGTGCCCATGCCCACGGGGCGCAGTGTGCCGGGGCGAGTGGGCTGGGTTGTCTCGAGGACGACTTGCGGTTGATCGATCTGACTGAGTACGTCGATCATATACTTGGCATTAAAGGCGATCTCGACCGAATGCCCTTCCACCATGGCGTCCAATTCGCTGACATTATCGCCCATTTCGGCGCTGGTGGCGGTAAGGCGCATCTGCCCCATGTTTTCGCCATTGCCCGGTGCGACACTGACGCGGATAATATTGGCATTGTCACGCGCAAACAACAGGGCCACGCGCACGGCTTTCAGCAGCGATGCCGTATCGATCACCGTGCGCGTCTCATAACTTTTTGGCACTGTGGCGCGGTAGTCGGGGAAGCGCGCATCGATCAACTCGCTGACTAGCTCTACCCGATGAAATCCGCCGCGCGTCTCTTCACCTTTGCCCCACAACTGAAACAAAATCTGGTTGCGCGCTTGGGTCACAATCACCTGGACCGCGCGTTCTTCGACGGCGTCAGCGCTAATGCGCGCCAACTCGCCCAAGCTGCGCGCCGGGACAATCACCGTGATCTTCTCTTCGCTCAAGCCTTGCGAAAGTGGGACACTGCGCACGCTGAGTCGGTAGCCATCGGTGGCGGCCATGGTCAAGCGTTCACCGGTAAAGCTGACTTCAACGCCGGTCAGCGTCGGGCGATTTTCGTCGCTAGAGGCGGCAAAGATCACCTGGTCGATCATCTTGCGCAGCCCGCCGGTTTCCAATTCCATCTGCACGCCATCCACAATCGAGACGGCGTTCTGGCTATCGCCATTGCTATCGTCGTGACCTTGGGCGGTGGGAATCAGCGGAAATTCAAAGGCATCAATGCCCTTCATATTGGCTTCAAAGCGCGCGCAACTGAGATGGAGCGATTGGGTGCGCACGGTCAATTCCATGTCGATGCGTTCGGGCGGCAAACTGTTGACAAAATCGCTCAACAAGCGCGCCGGTACCGTAATCGCGCCCTCATCTTCAACCTTGGCCCCGATCCAGCAATTGATGCCAATCTCGCGATTGGTGGCAGCCAGGCGCAATTGATTATTTTTAGCCTCAAGCAAGATATTGCTCAGCACCGGCATGGTTGTGCGTGAGGATACGGCGCGGCCAACGATCGAGAGTCCTTTGGCTAAATTTTCTTGATGACAGCTTACCCGCACCGGGGGCCTCCTCTTTATGATGAACGGTTGCAATTGGTGATGATAAATCAAACTGGCTCTATGAGTATACCATAGCTTGTGACAAGGTATAGAAAATAGGTGAAAGGTTGGTGATAATAGCAGACAGGTAGCAAGTAGCAAATACCTGCTATCTGTTACCTGCTACTTGCTACTTGTCGCTCTCCACAGCAATGTATTGACGCTGATACAGTTCGGCGTAGAGGCCATTGCGCGCTAGCAACGCGTCGTGGGTTCCCCGTTCGACAATGCGCCCGTTTTGCATGGCACAGATGAGGTCGGCGTTGCGGATTGTGCTCAGGCGATGGGCGATCACAAT
>DAOTTR010000029.1:0-5061 GCA_034437715.1 Caldilineaceae bacterium | reverse complement strand
TCGGACATGCTCTGGTGGGCGTCGATTATGCTCGCCTACAACGCGCGTCCCCCCGATCCAGCTGTGGTGGGCGAGACGTGGCGCGATCGGTGGCTGGAACGGCTGACGCAAACGCCGCCGCATGTCGAAGCGTGGGTGGCCCATCAACGGCGTGACGCCTTCTGGCAACATGGCTCGATCTGTGAGGATTACGGTGATATCCAATGCGCTGTCTACGCGGTTGGTGGCTGGACCGACGGCTACACCAATGCCGTGTTGCGCATGTTGGAAGCGTTGCCCGGTCCCAAACTCGGCTTGATCGGCCCTTGGGCGCATGAATATCCTGAAGTTGCCGTGCCCGGCCCACAGATCGGCTTTTTGCAGGAGTGTCTGCGCTGGTGGGATCATTGGCTCAAGGGGGTTGATACGGGCATCATGGGGGAACCGTTGTTGCGCGCCTACCTCATGCAAAGCGTGCCACCGCAGACTTTCTACCCCGAACGCACTGGGCGCTGGGTCGCTGAGCAACGCTGGCCCGCGCCAGCGCGTGATGCCGTTCACTATTGGCTGTACGATGGGCAATTGCTGCCAACGCCGCCGCATGATGCCCCCCCGCTGCTCTGTCCCAGCGTGCAAACGCATGGCCTCTACGCTGGCGTCTGGTGCCCCTTTGGCGCGCCGGGCGATCTGGCATCCGATCAGCGGGGGGAAGATGCGTTGTCGCGCACCTTTACCGCGGCACCCCTGTGTGCGCCGACAGACTACTTGGGCTTTCCCGAAGTCAGCTTGACGCTCAGTGCTGATCAACCCGTTGCCCTGGTCGCCGTGCGCCTCTGTGATGTCGCACCCGACGGTGCTGTGACACTGGTAAGTTGGGGCCTGCTCAACCTGACCCACCGCGAGAGTCATGAATTTCCCACGCCGTTGGCACCCGGCCAACGCTACACAGTTACCGTGCGTCTGAATGCAATCGGCTATACCATGGGGGCCGGTCATTGTTGGCGTGTGGCGGTTGCGCCCACCTATTGGCCCCATGCGTGGCCGTCGCCCGTACCAGTGACCTTGACGCTCTATCCGGGGGCGGCGACACAGGTCGCGTTACCCATGCGCCTGCCCACGGCCGAAGATGATCTTGTTACCTTTTTGCCGCCAGAAACTGCACCGCTGCTGGTACATGAAATGCTGCGCCCAGAAAACCGCCAACGCACAGTCGAGCAGGATCTGGTCAGCCGCACAACGCGCCTGATCGATCATGCCGATAATGGCGCACGGCGCTTGCTGCCCGATGGCATCGAATTTGAAAGTGTGGATCATGACACCTATACGATTGTCGAGGGCGATCCGCTGTCGGCCCATGTGCGCTGTGAACGGCGTTTGGAGATCGGGAGGGGGGCGTGGCGTGTCCGGATCGAGACGCGCAGCGAGATGCACGCCGATGCCGTGGATTTTCATCTGACCAATACGTTGATTGCCTATGAGGGTGAGACCGCAGTTTTTACGCGCACCTGGGTGAAGTCGATTCCACGCGATGGCCAGTGATTCCTTCCACAATCGTAACGATTACGCCAACGTTAAATTCGTGTTGAATGAATTCAACACCTGAGACGGCAAAGGTGTTTAAACACGTTTGCTATCCCAGGCTCTGCATTCATGCAGCGCAGCAGGTGATGAAATTTAACGTTGGCGTACGACTAACCCACCCTAACCCTCCCCGAGTAAGCTACC
Organism: Caldilineaceae bacterium; assembly: GCA_034437715.1. Taxonomy (GTDB): domain Bacteria; phylum Chloroflexota; class Anaerolineae; order Caldilineales; family Caldilineaceae; genus JAHBVH01. The sequence continues at coordinate 3,357 of DAOTTR010000029.1, read as the reverse complement.
CTTTACCCACATCTATGGGTAGCAGGGAGGGCGAACGTGCCGGGGACGGCCCAAAAACAGAGCGTAGTGCCGTCATGCCGCTGGGCCGTCCCCGGCACGCCTTGCCTACTGCCAACTTGTGGGTAAAAGGTAGCCTAGTACAGTTGGGCGTAGATACCACGGCAGTTAATCAGGCACGTTACTCGTGTACATCATGGTAAAAATAGGGTACCTTATTTACGCCGGGATCTACTAGTAAGGGGGAGGTTGGCTGCACCTTCCGAGCAGGTGCAACCTGTACCAAAAGGAGGGGGTGGCTTGGTAGTTACCCACAATCCAGAATTGATCACCATCACCCGCCGGAAAGGTTGCCCCTTCTCGGCGGGTGATGGTGTTTTACGTTCGTTGCCTATTTGCTGATCACTGGCAGATAGGCATTCTGGGGGAAGATCGCATAGACGGTCGTGGTTTCGCTCACTTCATTGGTCACAATCAACAGGGGCACGCCGATGGGACTCTTGGCCGCCGGGACGAACTTCAGTCCTTCGGGGGAAATATCGGCATCGCTGCGCACATATTGCACAAAGTGTGGTGCCCGTGGATTGCTCACATCAAAGACCATGACGCCACCGCCAGCGCGCTCCAACCCCACAAAGGCATAGGTGTGGTCAGCAATGACGCCCACGGTTACGCCTTCCGCTTCCGGCCCTTTGTCGTCGGAGCGCTGGTCCACTTTGTCGGGATCGCCATTGTTGGCATTGAACAATGCTGGCGTGAGCGCGGCGGTGAGTTGCTCTAGCCACTCGCCACTATCATAGACCAAGTTGCCGCTGCTATCCCAGATCGAGAAGGAGCGCCCCCCGTAGACATAGAGGCGATCAACATCGCCATCGCCATCCAGGTCGCCGTCTACATTGGAGGCTTTCAGACGACCCAAATTGGCGTTACTCTGCAACGTTGCCGCAGTGGGGAAAACTGTGCTGTCCAAATCCAGGTCGGCAATCGTTTGGGAATCGCCATACAGATCGCTGGCGTCGCCTTCATTGGCTGTGATGTAATAAACCCCATCGTCAGTTTCAAACGCGGCAATGGCATCGGGCATAAACATCCCAAAAACGGGCCAGTTTTGAATCTTGATCGCCGGTCCGCCTGCGCCATCATCGCGGTCACTGGCATCCAGGCCATTGGGCTGGTTAAAACGCACCAAGCCCAACAGAATTGGCTCCGCTTGGGGACTCAGTGGCACCGTGCCATCGCCAGGAATGGGTTCGGCCAGCAGACCAAAGTCATTGTCATTGAGCACGGCCAGCGTGTTGCCGTCTACCACCGTCAAGCCTTCTAGCTTGCTGATCCCCGTATAGCCCAGCGCCCCCAGGTTGGTGACCAACCGTTTATCCACCGGATGAATGTTGACACTGGCTAACTCATCGACGGTGGCCAGCTCCAGAGTTTTGGTGGGGAAGGCTGTCGTAAAGGCTGTTTGGACTGTGGTCGAATGAATATCAGTCGCGCCCTTTAGGTTAATTTCAAAGATGAGCTTGTTGGCATTGGGGCCTGTGCGATCATCGCGCTCGGCCACCAGGAAGCGTCCGCCGCCCAGCGCTGTGGCGTCGCCCAGTTTATCGGTGCGGGCCGTACCGCTGCCACTGATGTCGCGCAGCACATAGAGATACTCTGCCACCACGGTCTGGCTCACTGTGTCGAATGCCACGATGCGCAGATTTTTCCCCGCGCGCGAATTGGCGTCGTTGACCACGTCCGGGTTGTCCAGCGGGCTTTGGATAAAGGCGTAGAGCGTGTTGCCCTCAATAGCCACTGCTTCAAAGCCACGATTGGCGCGGCGTTGGGCGTAGACCTCTGGCAAAATTTCCGTGCCAAAGGTGCCTGTCACCTGACCGGCCGCGGCGGCAATGCCCTGCGGCACAAAGCGCTCTTGTAACACACCGGCAGTGTCAAAATGATAGATCGCTGGACGGTATTCATCCACCAGCCAGAAGGAACCATCGCTGGCGACGGCCACGCCTTCCAGATCCGCGCCCAAGGGATCAGCCAGCAAAATGTTGCCAAAGAGGTCGGTTGGCTCTTCATCGACATGGCGCAGACCGGTGGTGCCGGTAAAGCTGTTGGGCAGCCCCGTAAGTTTGGTGGTGCCATCGTTGCGGAAGAGCGGAATGCGTTGGGTGATGGTGAATCCGCCCGTGGTGGGGCCGAATTCAAAGCGCACCAATTCGGGCTGAAAATCGGGCAATACAAAAGGACGTTCAAGCGCGCTATCGCCATCCACATTGGTGGGTTCGCCATTGGGGCCACGGTCGGGGTGGGTAATGAACTTGTAATTGCCGTTGGCTGCTACGCCTTCAAAAAAGAGCCCGGAAAAGCCACCCAAGTTGATTTGCTGACCTTGTGTATGGGTGATGGTGGGGCTGGTCACGCCAATGGCGGGTAAATTCTCCCAGACGTAGGTGGTTACGCTGGGCAAACCACGGCTGTGATCCTTAACGCCCAGGGGCACGATCTTGCTGATCACCGTGCTGCTCAAGTTGATCATGGCGACACTGTTGGCTTCTTGCAGCGTAACCCAGGCCGTTTGGCTGTCGGGCGCGACGGCGATGTACTCGGGTTGGAGATCTTGGGCCACGCTCGTGGTCGTGGTGAGGAAACGCACGCCTTGTTCGATCAGCTCTGCTTGGCGGCTATTGAAGGCCGTAAAGCCCAGGGTAGTGACAACCGCATTGGTCACCCCGCTCGATACGTCGATCACACTGATCGAACCTTCGGGTTCGGCATCTTCGCTGGGCTCGCCTTCGTTGGCCGTCAACACTTTCTTGCCATCTGGCGTAAAGGTCACCATGTCGGGCAACGCCCCTACCGTCACCGCGCCGAGTTGATCGCCATTGCTGTTGAAAAACAACACCTGGCCGGGATCAGTGACCGTTGCTGCGGGTACGGCTACGGCGGCGATGCCCTGGTAGAAGTCCACACTGGTGGCCGCGTGGGGCAGCGTAATTAGCAGCGTGGGGCTGAATGGGTTGCTCAGATCAACGATCTGCAACTGATCGCCAGTGACGAACAGGCGTTTGGCTGTTTCATCATAGGCAGAGATTTCGGCACCTAGGGTGCTGCTGTAACGCCCCACTTCTACCAATTGGAAGGTGGGGGAGATAATTGCTGGCGCGACGCTTGCTGCTGGGCTTGCTGCTGAGGGCGTCGCATGGGCTGTTTCCGCTTGCGTGGGCCTGCGCATGATCATAAAAAATGCTAGGGTAAGCAACAGGGTAAAGACAACAAGCCTGACCCATTTGTAAGACATGAAAGATCCTCTCTGGTTGTGATGATTAAGACAAGGCAGGAATAACCGGGGAAATAGCTATGCTGTTT
>DAOTTR010000028.1:0-1785 GCA_034437715.1 Caldilineaceae bacterium | reverse complement strand
AAGCGCAACATGCCACTGCCGTTGTGCGGACCAAACTTGCCCTCGCCCAGGGTGCGATAGAAGAGATGGCACGATTCCTGGCGGAAGCCATAGCAATCTTGGTTGGAAAGCCCAGGATAAGCCACAAACTCATTCATAAAGCCGACGACCACCGGATGATCGGCCAGCTTTTGCAAGGGGCCACCCAACGCATTGCGCTCGGCTTCGGGGATCGAGGTCGGGTTGTGCTTGAGGCGCACAGCAAACTCACGCATCTCGGCCACTTCGTCTGCGCTCAAGACGTTGGGGATCAACAGCCAGCCGCGCAAATCGAAGATATATTTTTGTTCCTGCGTCAGATCGACGACGGGCTTGCCATCGGCATTGGTCTTGGGCAGATCAACTTTGTCCAGATCAACCGCTGCGCCCATATTTTTGTCCATGATATAGGGGCGTACCGCCGCGAATTCTTTCAGCGCCATGAGGCGTTCCTCCTTGATAATAGTAAAGGTAGATGGTAACTTGATCGAGAGTAAATGAAGGTCCAATGGTTTTGGATAGGGAACAAGTTAGATGACAAACGGCCACAGCAACCGGACGCGCAGAACGGCACCGTGATGTCAGTCGCGATGGTATCATAAGCCGCCAGGAGATGCAAGCGCGCGCAAACCGTACTCGCCTGGCGATCAGGCTGCTTGGCCCAGTAAATCGACACAGCCCTTGGTGAATAACAAATGACACATCCCAGCCATCTCGTCCACCGAATAGGGCATATCATTGCGCAGCCACCAGTGGATCAGCGCATAGAGTGACCCGCCAATGTGCTGCGCGATCAGCGGAATGGGTACCAACAAGGGCGCATCGGCCGGTAACAAGGCCTGTAGTTTCTGTTCATTAAAGGTCGCAATATAACCAATCACAGCGTGGATGACCAAGCCCAAATTGGGATCGTCAAAGAGCGCTTTGTAAATACGCGCATTCTCCGCCACATGCTCGAAAATCAGGAAATCGATCTTGGGATCGGCCCATAGGGGCCGGAGCGTAGAAATTTCGCCAAATTTGCTCACCAACTCGTCAAAGCGCGCTGTCAGCGCACTCAACAATAATTCTTCTCTGCTGTGAAAATGCAGATAAAAGGTGGCGCGATTCATATCGGCGCGGTCAGCAATATCTTGTATCGTAATCTCGCCAAACTGTTTCTCGGTGACTAGCGTTAAGAGCGCGTCACCCAATAGACGCCGTGAACGGCGTACCCGGCGGTCAACTTTTTCTGTCATACTTGCCCCAAATTGAATTTTTATAGACAATTCGTCTATTAGTAGACTCCGTGTCAAAAATTGCCTATTGACAACGGCATAGCTTTGGTATAAATTATGCGTATTCTACTGTTAATCAACAGGATGTCTATTTACGACTGTTACTATACTGGAAAGGGAGTGAAATGACAACAAAATCAGTGCCATACGCGCGTGGTATCCCATGGGTGGGTAAGGCACCCGCGTTTGCCAAAGATCCACTAAAGCTGTTCCACAGTCTTGCCACGAGTTATGGGCCCATTGTGCGCACTACATTGTTTGGCATCCCCTTCATGGTGGTCTCCGATCCAGAGTATATACGCGAGATCTTGGTTACCAAAGCCGAGCGCTTTCCCAAGTCTGATCGCGATCTGGCGATTATGGGGCCAGCGTTGGGCTTTGGTCTCTTGACGACCAATGGTGCCCAACATCGAACCTACCGCAAGTTGGCCCAACCGGCCTTTCATGCCAAACGCATTGTGACCTATGCTGATACCATGGTAAATTTGGC
>DAOTTR010000027.1:0-10005 GCA_034437715.1 Caldilineaceae bacterium | reverse complement strand
AAAGTTGACATACGATCCCCTTGTTGGATCAATCGTACGTGGCAGGCTCCCCTTGCCTATGCACCAACAGTCAACTATGAATCAGCCGTGACCAATAGCTAAATTAATCCCAAAGGAGTCATTTATGAGCACAGTGCTGGTGACTGCTCAACAGCTTGCCCAATTTCGCGCCGAGGGCTACACGGTCTTCCCCACCTTTTTTGATGCCGATGAGTTGGCCGCCATGCTGGTCGAGCTTGAACGCTTTAAGCAGGAAGGCCTGGCGCGCAATGTCGCCACCGACGGCGATGGCAAAACCCAATCGACCACCAAGACCAATTATCAGATTATTCCGCTCAACAACAAGAGCACGCTTTTCCGCGCCTTTCCCTTTAACAGCAAAGTGATTGAGGTCGTAGGTCACTTGATCGGCACGTCCTTTGTACGCCACCTGGACCAAATCTTTCTCAAGCCGGGGCGCACGGGCGCGGGCACCAGTTGGCACACCGACAATGCCTACTTCCAGATCAGCGATCCGACCAAAGGCGTGGGCATGTGGATCGCTTTGCACGACGCGACCCTAGCCAATGGCACCCTGCATGTGATCCCGCGCAGCTTCCTGGAAACCTTTGCCCACGAACGCGATCTGGGCAGCGATCACCATATCACCTTTGCCGCTGATGACAGTCGCGCTGTGCCAATCATTTTGCCCGCCGGTGGCGCGGTCTTTTTTAACTATGGCACCGGCCACGGCACCAAAGCCAACAATACCGACTATGAACGCGCCGGTCTGGCATTTCACTTCCTCAACACCGATTATGTGGCGAATGGCCGCTTGACCGATGGCATTGTCCACATTACCGGCCCCCAAGCCACAGGTGGTGAGCGCGAATATGGCGTCCCGGTGGCAGGAACCTGGCAGGACGAAGTGCGCAAATTGGTGGCACAGGCGTAAAACCCGCGTGTGAAGCAAAGAGAGCAATGAAAGGAGAATGGGATGCGGTTACAAGGTAAAGTGGCGATTGTCACCGGGGGTGGCGCAGGCATGGGAATTGCCGTCGCCAAAGCCTATGCGCGGGAAGGGGCCAAAGTGGTGGTCGCCGAGATCAATCCAACGGATGGCCAAGCCGCCGTAGACGCGATTGTGGCGGCGGGCGGCGAAGCAATCTTTGTCAAGACCAATGTGGCGATTGCCAGCGATGTCGAGGCGATGGTCGCCCAGGCCGTGCAGCACTTTGGCGGGGTCGATATACTCTATAGCAACGCCGCCGTCCAATTGGTCGGCCAGGATGCGCGTGCCCATGAATTGAGCGAAGCGGTGTGGGCGCGCACCTATGATGTCAATATTCGGGGCGTGTGGCTGTGCGCCAAATATGCCATTCCGGCCATGCTACAACGGGGTCGCGGCTCGATTATCAATGTCGCCTCACCGACGGGCTTGCTGGGCTGTGCGCCTGGGTTTACCGCCTATAGCTCGAGCAAAGGCGCCGTCTATGGCTTGACGCGCGTCATGGCTGCCGACTATGCGCGCGACGGCATTCGCGTCAATGCTGTCGTGCCAGGTGCCACCGAGACACCGCTCACCAAAGAACTCTTTGCCGACCAGGCGACCCGGGAGGGCTTGGTCAACAGTACGCCATTGGGGCGGCTGGGACAACCGGAAGATGTGGTCGGATTGGCAGTGTTTCTGGCCTCGGACGAATCGGCCTATTGCACCGGTGGCTTTTATATGGTGGATGGTGGGCTGACGGCGATCTAGTTTCGCACTTCACACGCTCTGTCTACGGTCGGTTTCGCGTAGACGCGTGGCAGGCGCTATCCTGCTCTGTAAATCTGGTCAACCGCGGAGGAAATCATGTCGCTATCTACAAATATACTCTACTACGGCAAAGAGCATGCCCTGCCCGATCAAATCCCCTTGCGCGCCGGGCCGTTGACTATGATCTATGAAAATGGTGACTTGCGCTATATCAAGCTGGGCGAAAAAGAGATTGTGCGGCGGCTCTATGTTGCTATTCGCGATCGCAATTGGAGTACCGCCGCCAATGCATTGAGCAACGTGCAGATGGCAATCGCGGAAGATGCTTTCCATATCAGCTATGACTGTGTCAACCAACTTGGTGATATCGACTTTGCCTGGCATGGCGACTTGCGCGGCGATGCCAATGGCTTGATCACCTGCCGTTTGGAGGGCGCAGCGCGTAGCACTTTTTTGCGCAACCGCATTGGTTTCTGCCTGCTACACGCCAGCACCATTGCCGGGGCCGCCGCCCAGATCGAGCATGTGGATGGCAGCACCGAGGAAAGTGTTTTCCCCGTCCACATTGCACCGCAGCATGTGATCAACGGCGAGATCAAGCCGGTTGCCCCCTTTAACGAGATGCGCGCCGTCGCCCATGAAATTGTGCCGGGCGTGTGGGCCGAAGTGCGCTTTGACGGCGAAATTTTCGAGATGGAAGATCAGCGCAACTGGACGGATGCCTCGTACAAAACCTATGGTACGCCGCTGCGCTTGCCCTTTCCCGCGACGGTACAAGCCGGCACGCCAATTCAGCAGACGGTGACAATCAAGCTGTTGAACAGTCAATGGTCACGCGCGAATGAAGGTGACGCGGCCGGGGCGACTGCCGTTGCTTTTACGATTGGCGACAAAGCACAGCCCTTGCCCAAGATCGGGCTGGGCATCGCCAGCCACGGCGAGCCGCTGCGCGAACAGGAGATCGCACGCCTGCAAGCACTTCATCTGTCCCATCTGCGCGTTGATTTGCATCTGGGCACGACCACCTATGCTGCCGAATTGCGCCGCGCCACTCAGGAAGCGCGAGCGCTAGGCGTGGAGCTGGAAGTTGCGCTGCATCTCACCGCCAATGCCGAGGCGGAACTGGCGGCCTTGACGAGCTTGCTCTGGCAGATCAAACCACCGATTGGCACATGGCTGGTCTTTCAGGATCAGGAAAAATCTACTAGTGCGCAATGGGTAAAGCTGGCGCGGACAGCCTTGGAAAGTTATGCGCCCAGTGCCCAGATTGGGGCCGGCACGAATATCTATTTTACCGAATTGAATCGCGGTCGCCCTGAGATTGCCGCACTGGATGTGGTGGCCTATTCGATCAATCCGCAAGTGCATGCCTTCGACAACGCTTCGCTGGTCGAGACATTGGCCGCTCAAGGAGCTACTGCCAGCAGTGCACGCCAATTCTGTGGCGAACTGCCCTTGATTGTCAGTCCGATCACCTTGCAGCCGCGGTTTAATCCCAATGCCACCGGTCCCGAGCCGGAACCCAAGCCCGGTGAATTGCCGTCCCAAATCGATCCGCGCCAGATGTCGCTCTTTGGCGCGGGCTGGACGTTAGGCAGCCTCAAATATTTGGCCGAATGTGGCGAAGTTGCCAGTGTGACCTATTACGAGACAACTGGCTGGCGCGGCGTCATGGAGACGGCCCAGGGATCGGCGCTGCCCGCGCAATTCCGCTCGATTGCGGGCGGCGTCTTTCCCGTCTACCATCTGCTGGCCGCGGTGGGTGAGTTTGTCGGTGGTACGGTACGCCAGGGCACATCGAGTGAGCCATTGCATGTCGATGGCTTGGTCCTAGCAAAAGATCAACGGACCCGCATCTTGCTCGCCAATTTTACAGCCCAAGCGCAACAAGTCACGCTGCACGGGGTAACAGGCAACGTGCAGGCGCGCATCTTGGACGAAACGAATGTTGCGGCGGCCATGGAAGCCCCCGAAGCTTTTGCGACACAACCGAGCGAAGTGCTTGCCGCTGACGCACCTGTCCTGACGCTGCGCCCGTTTGCGTTGGCTGTTCTGGATATTGTGAATTGAATGCGTTACAGGAGACCAGTAGGGTATACCAGACCCTACTGGTCTGACCAGGTTAGTTATTCATGTACCGCAGTCTCGTCTGGGTACGCGCCTAGGGGTTCCCGATCCTGCCCGCCTGCCACCATCCTTGGTGGCGATCCCAGGTCGGTACATCAATTAGAGATTATTCCGATTGGTTATATCGGCAACAAAACCAGGTGCAATTGTTCTTGTAGGTGCGGTTACAAACCGCACAATCGCGGTCGATGCCGACTTGTGCGGTTACAAACCGCACCTACGAATGCATTTTGTGGATCTTCATAGAGCGTGAGCATTGGTGCAACACCCGAAAACGAAAACAGTCCACGACCCTGCCATAGATCGTGAACTGTTTCGTAAAGTATAGAGGTATGTCAAGAAGAACCAAAGGAGGAACCAGTCTGCGATGTTGTGCTCCCCAACTCAACAACACATGTCCCTAGTATAGCAGGCGACGGTTCCGCTGTCATTCGACAAGAGTTACAAACCTGCATGGGCAAAATTTGTGAAATTTGTGACAAAGCGGCCAAAAGGTGGCTTTGTCGGGCGTTGTATGGGTATAGAATTCCTGTTTCTGCTTTTTATTTCAGCCCAGTTGTGCAATTTGCGACGGGTTGACAACCGGCCTGTTCCTTACTATAATAGCGATTGTCAGGCAGCTACATCAATTCTATTGACTGATAACACAAATGTTGTAGATCAAGCATCTCCTCTCCAGTAACACGTCATCAACGCAGCATCAACATTATCAAGTCTATACTTTAGAGAAAAGGGTATATTGCATGGCAAACGCCACCCCCCAGCAACCTCCTGCAAGTGTCATCCTTGCCCTGGTCGTGACCGGTTTCGGCATTGGTTGGCTGGCCGGGTTATCGGTCTCGCCGGTGGTGTCGATTGTGATAACTACTTTGACCGGTACGGTTGCCACGATTCTTGCCGCGCTCAGCGGCGTGAAAGAAGAGTTCTTGGATGTCGAGACATCACCGAATACGCTTCGTCGCTTGCTGAGATGGGTGACGCCGGTCCCCCTTGCCTGGTTGGTGGCTGGCTTGGTGATTGGCGCGAGCACCGGTCTTTGGGCGCGCACGCATAACTGGTTGAGCCCTGATCCACCAGCCCCGCCGCCGGTCGTTTTGCTAAAGGATGAGATCCAGCAGTGGGTTGATTTAGGAATAGCACAAGATGAAGTGGTACGTAGCTACTTCCAGAGTCGATTCACTTCTATTCAACCTACTGCGCCTACTGTGCCATTCAATCCGACACCGACATTCAGAGACTCAATTCTTTATGCCACAGCAAGCCCTGAAGAATGTGTTATCTGGACTGGCTTGATCGAAAAAGAACGCTATGCTGACTTGGTTACGGAAATCAGGAGTTCTGCGGTCAAGCCATTTCGTCAATTACCCGAAATCATTACAGATACTGTCCAACTCGCTGCCATTGTTGGGGAGGTGCTATGCACCGATATGCAATAGTGATTGTTGTACTTTGGGTTTGTCTATGTGCTGGATTAGCTGCGGCACAAACCGGTATTGTTGAGCCGGTGCCCTATGTCTATCGCATGAAGATTGATGACTGTAAATTTGAGCCTGTTGCCCGCCGTCAGACAGGGTTCCGCGTCGAAGGTGTTGTGGGAATCGTCACCGCCCTGCACGGCGTAGCTGATTGTGAAACCATGAGCGCGGTGGCCGATGATGGTCTGACAATTTTTACCAATCTGGTGATTACTGCAGTTGATATCGACCGTGATATTGCACTCTTGACTTCACCAGACCTAGAGCAGCTGCCTACTGATGGTCTGGTTCCCTCGTCGTTATCAACTGCTGAAATCCTCACAGCAGCGCTGCGCATTGTCGGTTATCCGCTAGGGTTGGACGAGCAAGATGTAGATGTGATTGAAAGCGTGCGCGACCTTGAGTCGCTGGATAACGTTATTCCTGATACTGAAGAGTCAATTGACTTTGTTAAGCGCAAAAGCCCAGACATTGACATTGATGTACTAAATCTCCAGGCACAATTGCTGCCCGGTCATTCGGGCGCACCCGTAATAGACCAAACTGACCAAATCGTGGCCGTCGGCGACGGCGGGTTGCGCAGTGGGACAGTCGGTCGGAGTTGGGCAATTCCGTGGTCGTCAGTCCGTTTGGCGTCAATTGACGCAGACGATATTCGCGAGCGGCTGGCAGAATTGGCGACCAAAAATATTACGGCGCTTTCGTTTTCTAGCACTTACCCCGGCCAACTTGGTGAAGTGGCAGCGCTGGCAACGTACATGGTGCGGGTCATTGATGGGAATAATGTTCCAATTGCGAATGCTGAAGTGCTATTAACCCATAGCGCCGGTTACGAGATCGGTGTGACCGATTCAGAAGGTTTCTATACCTTTCATTTGTCAACCGATGTTAGCTATATCCAAAGCCAAATTCAGGTAGAAGCACCGGGTTATCCGCTATATAGCCGCACCCTATCCAATGTGACGAATAAAGTGGGTACAGAAATAGTGCGATTGAAATCCATCCTAACCGCCACACCTTCGGTATCATCCACAAAGCCCACATTATGCGGCTTTGAATTTCTCGTCTTAGACGAAGAAACCGAATACCCTATCGATCATGCTTACGTTACAGTCATACTGGCCGGCGCGAGAAAATCAGGATATACCTTAAAAGATGGTTCCTTTGCCGCGAGTCTACCTTGCAATGAAGAATATCCAAAAGCAGAAGTACGCGTAAGTGCTTCTACTTATCAACTGAATTCGCAGCGTATTACGCTAGTGGGACAGATTGAGACTGTCTATCTTGCGCATTTAGCAACGCCAATCGCTACATTGACCATTACGCCAACACCCACTGTAATATTGCCGCTTCCTTCCCTAACTGCAACACCGATGCCAAGCGAAACTCCACGGTGTCAAATTGTCGGAGTTTTTTCCTCTATTTGGCATAAAAATATAGAAAAACTTGGCTGTAATACATCGCCAGTAATCACTAGTCCTATCACGCAAGAACCTTTTGAGACTGGTTATATGATTTGGAGTAAACTTTCAGATCTTATTTATGTATTACCGAGAAGCGCATATTGGTCACAGCATTCAGATGGCTGGGATCCAACTGAAAACGCATTGCCTTGTGATCAGGCACAACAATTCGGCTATCCAGCAATGGGGTTTGGGAAATTATGGTGTGCTACTGAAAAAGTAAGAACTATGCTTGGAAATCCACTTGGTGAAGAGTTACCCAATGAACTTGCGCAGCAACAGACCTTTGAGGGTGGCTTTATGTTTGAAATATTTGGAGGTAAAACGATTATCCTTTTCGAGGACGGAACTTGGAGTGAAAATTGAGATTGGGTATTATCGCCGATAAACAAATTAGGGTCACATTTTCAGAATGTGTATACATCTCTTCCAGGCCAGCCTAGCCACATCAGAATCGCTTTCCACACGCTTTACTCTGCCAGAAGCTGGGCAATATACCATTGGCGTCTTCCGTATCAGCTTGGTCGAGCCGGAGGAAGTCCAGACGACGGTCTTTCAGTTGATGGGAAGTTTGGGTGTGGCGGAATAGGCGTAGGATTTACGCATTCGCTCAGACCTATCTGATCCAAAACGCGTCATGCGGGATTGGTGGGGGATTCGCTACTGTTGTTTGCCTTTTCCCATTCGATCTGGACTGTATAATTGGCAAATTGTGTGTCTCTGGTTAGGATAACCAATCCTTCAATGCGGGCCTGTGCAATTAACAGGCGATCAAATGGGTCTTTATGGTGAAGCGGGAGATTGTCTAGCTCTAGCACATGGTCATAGTTCACGGGCAACAACTGGATTTGGTTTGCCTTGCGTTGATTTGCGATTACTTGTTCAAGTGGCTGTGCCAGATCTAGTTTCCCAATTTGTACCTTTATCTGTATTTCCCATATGCTGGCTATACTGAGAACAAGCTGATTTTCTGGATGGAAACAGAGGGCTTGTACGTGGGGTGGCAGTTTGTCCAATGCTGAGTCCCACCACATAAATGTGTGCGTATCGAAGAGCAACTTCATGATTCGCCTAGCCAGAACTCATCGGGGAGTGGATCATCAAAGTCGTCGCCGGTTTGGAAATTATTGGGGTGCAGATTGCCTACGCGCCCTGTTGCCTGCACATCCCTATTGGCGTATGGCATTGCACCTGTTTTCGCTTTCTGCTGGTACAAATGCTGATGGATAAGATTCGCAATATAGGTGGTGGGGTCGATACCCTCTTTCCCCGCAGCGGCACGTATAAGCGTTTCTTCATCTTGTGTCAAATCAATGACAATACTCATCTTGCCTCCTATTATTGGACTCTCAATCATAAATGGCCAAGACTACTTTCGGCTGTAGCTTTTATACATGAATCAGCCGAGCAACCCGGAGGGTTAGTACAGTGTAAACAAAATTTTTGTCATTAATCTTAGACACGAATTTCACGAATTTCACGAAGTGAGAAAGCGCAATTTGCTTAATTCGTCTAATTCGTGTCAAGGTACTTTGCAAAAACTTACTTTACACTGTAGTTAGTCTACGATAAGATTTTATCATAAGCATGTACGATTTCAAAGGCTAATTAGTTGCCTTATTCTGCCACCTGTGGGAAATACCACTTGTTGTCTTCTACGCCAGAATCGCGTTGCGCGTTTTACGCTGCCAGAAGCTGGGCAATATACCATTGGCGTCTTCCATATTAGCTTGGTCGAGCCGGAGAAAGTCGAGACGACCGTCTTTCAATTGCAAGGATCGATTGTAGACTCGGGACAATAATGCTATTCCATATTAATTTCTGCATAGAGAACCATGTTATAATGAGGTACTTGTGTTGGATCTGTGTAGGAGAAACAGACAATGAACCGGAGCGATGCTCTTCAATTGCTTGCTGCACACCGTGAACAATTGCGTCAACAATTTGGCGTCTCCTCATTGGCGATCTTTGGTTCTACGGCACGTGATGAAGCAAGACCAGAAAGTGATATTGATGTAGTAGTCGAATTCAACCGTCCTACCGGCTTATTTGATCTGATCCGCTTACAATTCTATTTGGAAGAATTGTTTGGGAGACAGGTGGATGTAGGTACAGCCGAGGGATTGGCACCAAGGATTCGTGCGCGTGTATTAGCGGATAGTATCTATGTCAACTAGACCGCCGCACACTGAGCAAGGAAATTGACATGTCAACTTCTATCCAAACCAGTGAAGACATTCTCGCCACGCTCCGCTCCCACAAAGCCCATCTTCAGCACGAGTTTCCATTGCATCGGTTAGCGCTCTTTGGTTCCTGGGCGCGCGGTGAGCAAACAGCTACTAGCGATATTGATATTTTAGTTGAGGTTGAGCCAAGCATCGGACTGCGCTTTGTTACATTAGCTGACCACTTGGAAGCGTTGTTAGGCCACGAAGTTGATTTAGTCTCGCGTCGAGCAATCAAGCCACAAATGTGGAACTCGATTCAATCGGAACTCATCGATGTCTAACTGAATACCCACCTGCTTCTCTCGGACAACACCGGCCTGTCTTGCAACTCTTGCAAGACAGGCCTAACATTCCATCTTTTTAAAACAGAAAATACCTTTGCGTCATGGGCAGCGTTTCGGCGGGTTCACAGGTGAGCAACTCGCCGTCGGCGCGCACTTCGTAGGTTTCGGGGTCAACCTCGATGGTGGGCATGGCGGCATTGTGTACCATGTCGGCCTTGCCAATCGCGCGACAGTTTTTGACGGCTACGACGCGTTTGTTCAGGCCCAGTTTGGTAGGAATCCCGGCATCGACGGCGGCTTGGGACATAAAGGAGACGCTGGTCGGGGCAATCGCGCCGCCAAAGCTGCCAAACATGGGTCGGTAGATCACTGGCTGCGGCGTGGGGATCGAGGCATTGGCATCGCCCATGACGCTCCAGGCAATCAAGCCGCCTTTGACACTCAACTCGGGCTTGACGCCGAAGAAGGCGGGCTTCCAGATCACCAGATCGGCCAGTTTACCCGGCTCAATCGAACCGATCTCGTGGGCGACGCCGTGGGTGATGGCCGGGTTAATTGTATATTTGGCAAGGTAGCGTTTGACGCGCTGGTTGTCATTGCGTGCCGAGTCGCCGGCCAGGGGACCGCGTTGGGTTTTCATCTTGTGGGCGGTCTGCCAGGTGCGTGTCACCACTTCGCCCACGCGGCCCA
>DAOTTR010000026.1:0-11833 GCA_034437715.1 Caldilineaceae bacterium | reverse complement strand
TGATCATGGTGTTGGGCCATGCCAAATGTGGGGCGGTGACTGCAACGTTGGAAGCGGTGGAAAATCGCACCGAAGCGCCGGGTGACATTGCCTATCTGGTCAGTCATATCGCGCCGGCGATCGAGCAAGCCGCCGGGCAACCGGGCGATCTTCTGAGCAATTGTATTAAGGCCAATGTAGAGCTTACTGTGCAGCACCTACACGAATCGCCCATTCTGGCCGAGGCTGTGGCCCAGGGACAGTTGATGATTGTCGGCGCACAGTATAATTTGGAAACAGGCACAGTAGAGCTCATCGAGATCTAAGCCTGTGCATGCTTTCCCCGATTAGACCTTATTCCGCTTTAATTTTGTGCATTCGTAGGTGCGGTTTATAACCGCACAAGTCGGCATCGACCGCGATTGTGCGGTTACAAACCGCACCTACAAGAACAATTGCACTGGGTTTTGTTGCCGAAATAACAAATCGCAATAATCTTTACTGATTTATCATGCGTCCCGTAGGGTTTCAAAAACCCTACGGGACTCAACATCTGTTCAAATCATCACAGATGCAAGACGACCAATTCATCCTCGATCGTCACCGGGAACGTCTCCACCGCCGGATCTTCCTCGTCTGTGCCGACCATTTGTTTGATTAATTCATCCCCCCGTTCTACCGTCACTTCATAGGTCTTGACGCGCATCTTGTGGGGGTTGAAGATCGACCGCCCGGTTGTCAAATCAAATTCCCAGCCGTGCCAGGGGCAGCGGATAATTTCGCCATCGCGCTCCCAAATATATTCGCCAGGCCTGCTGGGCAGCGTTGTGCCGGTGATGTGGCCGCGACACAGCGGCGCAAGTTGGTGTGGACAGGAATTGCGCAGCGCATGATAGTTGCCATGAATATTAAAGACGCCAATCGAGCGCCCGTTGATTTCAATAATCTTGCGTGCGCCAACCGGCAACTCACTCACCGGTCCAACAATATGTTTTGCCATGACTTTCTACCTCTTACCACTTCATTTATTGTACAGTTTCATATGACGCAAAGCGAACTTATCACCCGCTATCAACCGATTTTGCGAACGAATTGCGCCGATGGTTGGGTAAAAAATCCGTTCTCGGGTAAACTAGAGAACGAATTTATAAGCCGTGAATCTGCTTCATCCGCTCGCAGAATCCGTTGACAGCATCTGTTGTTGGCCTACTACAGTCCATAAAACTCGCGCGCATTTTCAAAGAAGATGCGATCGTGCAACTGCTTAGGCAGTTTGGGAAAAGCGTGGGTCGGTGAATCAAAATCCCAATGGGGATAGTCGCTGGCGAACATGAGCAGATGCTCGGCATCCAGCATTTCCAACATAGCAAGTAGATGTTGATCATTGGCGGGTCGTTCGAGCGGTTGGCTCGACAGCCGGACATGATCGCGCAGATATTCACTGGGTAATTTGCGCACCCACGGCACTTCCGAGCGTAACGCCTTCCACTCCTGATCGAGTCGCCAGAGCAGTGCAGGCAACCACGCAACGCCACCTTCCACCATCACCACCTTGAAATTCGGGAAGCGTTCAAAAACGCCCTCGGTCAAAAAGCTCACCAAATGTGATTGGAAGCCCAGCGAGAGACAAGTATGCCACTCGATGTAATGTGTCGGGTAGCCGGGCGTGGGCTGGATGTTGATGCCCATGCCGTCGGTGCCGGGATGGATCGCAAAGGGTAAGCCATATTTGTCACACATCTCATAGATTGGGTAATACTGGCGCTGACCAAAGGGGGCGCGTGCGCCAGAATCGGTCATCACTTGGACGAAATGCGGGTGACCGGCCCAGCGTTCGATCTCCTTGGCCGCGGCCTGAGGATCTTGATGCGAAATCGTGATCGAGCCTTTGAAGAGGCCATCGTGATTGTATTTGCTGAGCCAGGTGTCGGCCAGCCAGTCATTGTAGGCGGCGGCAATCGCCGTGCCAAAGTCTGGATCGGGGTGCAGATTGCAAAAGGCGCGCGGCAAAAGAATGGCGTGGGCAATGCCATAGGTATCGATCAATTGCTCGCGCAGAAAGTCCGGGTCGGCCCCGGCAGGTAAGCCAGAGGGCGGGGTCGCGTCCAAGCGATTGCCATGCACTGGGTTGCCAAAGAAGCCACGGCCACCCCCTTTCATACGGTCGCGCCAGGGCATATCCATGTAGGCGCGGATCTCGTCCAGACTGCGCGGAAAAACATGCACATCACAGTCGATGATGCCCGTGCGTACGCGGGGCGCAGTCGTCACCGGCGCTGCTTGGGTTAGAACACTCACTTGATTTCTCCTCTTGAACTTGCGAACACTCATCGGCGGCGCGCGCACCACAGCGCGGGTCGCTGCCCATAACTTTACCCGATTTTGCGCATTTCGCAAATCGCTGTCGGGTTGCTGATTTTGTAAATTGGGCCAAGCTTGAGGAGATGGGCATTCTAGGCAAATCAGTGCAGTGCTGGCTGCTGTGCCGGCTCGTCCGTAACAATGCGCTCGAACCCACTGTAGATATTAAAGCGGTTGCCGCGCAGAAAGCCGATGAGGGTCATGCCAAAGTGTTCGGCAACCTCGACGGCGAGGCTGCTAGGGGCCGAGACGGCGCACAGAATCGCAGTGCCCGCGACACGACATTTTTGCAACAATTCGTAGCTGGCGCGGCCACTCACCAAGATAATCTTGTCGGAAAAGGGCAACTGCTGGTTGAGCACCCCCCAGCCGATCAACTTGTCCAACGCGTTGTGCCGCCCCACATCTTCGCGCACGGTGATCAATTCGCCAGTGGCACTAAAGAGCGCCGCGGCGTGAAGGCCACCCGTGCTGTCAAAGAGCGTTTGCGATTGGCGCAACGTCGCCGGCAAGGTGGCTAGCATCTGCGGCGTCACGCGCAAATCGGCGGTGAGGGGCGGCAGGGCGCGTTGGCTGAGATCGTCTAGCATGGTCTTGCCACAGACGCCACAGGCGCTGGTGGTGAAAAAGTGGCGATCCAGGTGGTGGAAATCGGGCAACTGCGCGGCGGCCAGGTTGACGCGCAGCACATTGTATTCCTGCAACGCCTGCTGCCCGTCCACACAGTAGATCATGTGGGTGATGGCTGCCTTGGCCTGAATCACCCCTTCGTTATAAAGAAATCCCGCAGCTAACTCGTAATCGTTGCCCGGCGTACGCATGGTGATCGCCACCGTCTGCTGGTCGCTCCCGGCGCGCAACTGGATTTCCAGCGGTTCTTCGGTGGCGACAGCATCATTCCTGCGCTGCACCTGGCCGTTGTCCACGGTCCAGATGCGCCGTTTGCTTTTGGTGAGACGCGTCATAATAACTTAGTTCTTTACATAATCTATGTTGCTATTGCTTCTGTCAACGGTTCAATCCGCACAGGGCAGACCTTCAACTCGGCGGTCTGGGTCACGGGATCATAGCCGGAGCCGGTGAGAATGTTAACCGGCGTTTCGTTAAAGGCAAAGCTGGCAAAGACGGTGCCGCGCGGCGAGCGTTCCGTGGCTTTGATCTTGATCTGGATCGCGCCCCGGCGACTGCGCATGGTGGCCCAGCCGCCATCCGTCAGGCCCCACCCTACCACGTTGTCGGGGTGTACTTCCAACGTTTCTTCGGGCACAAAGTATTCAATACCGTGCGAACGCCCGGTTTGCGTACGCGTGTGATAGGTCTGCAAGCGCCGCCCAGTCGTCAGCCAAACGGGATAATCCGCATCGATTGTTTCGGCCGGGTCGCGATAACTGACCACCTTGAAGACGCCGCGCCCGTTGCTAAATTCATCTTCATGCAGGCGCGCCGTACCGGGATGACCCTTGTAGGGCACGGGCCACTGGTATTGGCCATCGGCGATCAAATCCCAATCCACGCCAGCATAGATCGGCGCAATGGCGCACAATTCGTTGAAAACTGCCTTGGCCGAATCGTATGTAAAGCCAGGAATGCCCATGCGATTGGCGATGGCGCTGATGATCCACCAATCGGGCCGGGCATCCCCTTGGGGGGTTACGGCGCGGCGGACGCGTTGAATGCGCCGTTCTGAATTGGTGAAGGTACCATCAGTCTCGCCCCACGCCGTAGCTGGCAAGACCACATGCGCCAACTCGGCAGTTTCGGTGGGGAAAATGTCGATCACCACCAGATGTTCCAGGCTGCGTAGCGCATGTTCGCCATGCACCCGATCTGGATCAGAGACCAAGGTATTTTCGCCATCAATCAGCATGGCAAAGATACTTTCGCCACACAATTCCAGCGCCTTCACCTTGGTAATGCCGCGCTCGATATCGAGCGCGCGCCCATAGGCTTGGCTAAACTTGGCCTGTACCTCGGGTTGTTCGAGCACTTGGTAGCCAGGATAGCTGTCGGGCGCGGCACCGGCGTCGCCTGCGCCCTGAATGTTGTTCTGGCCGCGCATCGGGTTGATGCCGCCGCCCTCAATGCCCAGGTTGCCCGTCATGAGCGCCAAGTTGCAGAGACTCTGGACATTATCCACGCCACAGATGTGTTCGGTAATGCCCAGCGTGTAATAAATTGCTGCGGCGTTAGCTGCGCCATACCAGAGCGCGGCTGTTTCAATGTCTTTGGCCAGCACACCGGTAATCGTCGCTGCCCAGGCCGGTGTGAATTGTTGGATGTGTGCCAGGAACGCGTCACCCTCGCGGGTGCGCGCGGCCATGAATTCTTGATCCACCAAGCCCTCGCGGGCAATCACATGCGCCATGCCCAGCAACAATGCCACGTCCGAGCCAACACGCAATGGTAAATAGAGATCGGCCATCTCGGCCAGTTTAATGCGCCGCGGATCGGCGACAATCAGTTTGGCCCCGCGTGCCAGTGCCTTTTTCAAAAAGGTGGCGGCCACAGGATGACATTCGGTCATATTCGTGCCAATGCAAAAGGCCAAGTCGGTCTTCTGCATATCAGTATACGGATTGGACATGGCGCCACGCCCGATAGTTGCCGCCAGACCGGCGACGGTGGGGGCGTGTCAAGCACGGCTGCAATTGTCGATGTAGTGGGTGCCAAAGCCAGCGCGCATAAACTTTTGCATCGTATAGTCCGCTTCGCTGGGCGTGCGCCCCGACGCGATGCCATAGACCGCATACCGGCCATATTTCTCTGCCACACGTTGAAAGCCCTGCGCAGCGACGTCGAGCGCTTCATCCCACGTAGTTTCATGCAATTTGCCGTCGCCGCGCCGTACCAACGGCTGTTTCAACCGATCGGGGTGATGTACATAGTCAAAGGCAAATTGTCCCTTGACACAGAGCGCGCCATGGTTCGATGGCCCATCCATCGCCGGTTGGATGCCGATAATGCGGTCATCCTTGGTCATAATATCTAGCGCGCAACCAACGCCACAATAGCCACAGACCGAGCGCGTCTTGTGAATACCGGCTTGCCGCAATGGAAGCTGTTTTAGATCGGTCAAAGTCGTCATCCCTAAGTCTCCTCAATGATCAATCATCAATGGCTAATTACTAATGGTCAATTGTGAGGTACAGACCATTGGCAATTAGCCGTTAGCCATTGATGATTAGCTATTGCGTAGCGCTTTCTTGTCGCCCAGCGCACCTGTGGGACAGGTCTGGACACATTGACCACAGAAGGTGCAGGCGGAATCGCGCAACAGGCCATCAAACTCGGTGGCGATCTGCGTGTGAAAGCCGCGATTTGTGATGCTAATCGCGTAGTCACCCTCCTGCTCGGCGCAGACGCGTACACAGCGATAACAGGAGATGCACAGGTCATAGTCGCGCAACAGAAAGGGATTGGTATCATCGGGCCGACTATGGCCAGAGTGCATACCTTGGAAGCGCCCGGTGCGTGCCCCGTAGCGATCCACCAGCAGCGTCAATTCCTGTGAGGAATAGCTGCGCAGCGGGCTCACGTCAATTGTCCCATTTTCGGATGCCACCAACTCTAGCAACGTTTTGCGGAAAAATTCAATGCGGTCGGTGGCTGTGTTCACTTCCATTGCCGCGGCAGCGGGTGTGGTGCAGGCGGCAACAGGGTTGCGTTGTCCCTGCACTTCGACCACGCACAACCGGCACGCGCCAAAGGGCTTGAGCCGTGGATCATAGCAAAGCGTGGGAATGAATTTACCCTGGCGCGTAGCAACTTCGTAGATGGTTTCGCCCTGGGCAAAAGCAACGCTTTCGCCGTCTAGGGTTAGGGTCAATTCGATTGGTGGATTGGGTGATTGCGTTGGCACAGGACTCACCTTGTTGATCCGTTGTCTGCTTGCACGTGCGACACGCTTACGTAACCTTGGCTCCGCGCTGGGAATAGTGACGATATAAGCCTTCTGTCACCACCAGTTTGGCGCGCATCACCGCCTGGTAAATATCCTCGAAAGACGTATAGAGCGGCGTGATCCCCAATCGGATATTGTCCGGTTGGCGAAAATCGGGCAACACCTTCTGCCCATGAATCAAGGCTTGATCGATGCGCCAGGCTTCAGGGTGACCCAGCGAAATATGCGATCCGCGCTGATCGGCCGCGCGCGGCGAATTGAGCGCAAAGCCTAGCGGCGCTAAGATCTGCTCCCACAGCGCAACCAGATAATTGGTTTGCTGCACCGACTTGGCGCGCACCCGATCCATGCCCGCCGCGAGCAACAAGTCGATTCCTGGTTCAATTGCCAGGGTTGATAGCAACGGTGGCGTGCCTGTCAAAAAGTGTTGCAAACCGGGCGCAGGGTCATACGCTGGCGCAAAGTCAAAGAGATTGGCCTGCCCCATCCAGCCAGGCACGGGATTCGCCAACCGATCCTGCAAATCTTGGCGCACATATAAAAATGCCGGCGCACCGGGGCCGCCATTGAGATATTTGTAACTACAGCCAATCGCCAGATCGGCGTTGGCCCCCTGCAAATCACAGAGTACCGCGCCCGCTGCATGGCTCAAATCCCACAGCATATAGGCCCCGCCCCTCTGAGCCAGCGCGGTGATGGCGGCCATGTCATAGGTATAGGCACTCTTGAAGACCGTATGCGACAAGGTGACCAGCGCCGTATCGTGATCAATCGCCGCGGCCAAGCCTGCGACGGGCCCATGAATGCCGTCGGGCGAAGGCACCACCTCGATGTGATAATCGGCCCCTAGCAATTGGCAAATGCCTTGCAGCGCATAGAGATCCGACGGGAAATTGAGATCGTCGGTCACAATCTTGTGGCGACCGGGGTTGGCGCGTATAGCGGCCAGCGCCAATTTGAACAGATTGACCGTCGTCGAGTCGGCAACCGTGACCTCACCGGGCTGTGCGCCCAGCAGTTGTCCAATCTTGTTGCCAATGCGCAGGGGGGCTTCGAGCCAGCCTTCATTCCAACTGCGGATCAAGCGCGCGCCCCATTGGCGTTCCACGGCATCGCGCAGCAGCGCAACTGTCGCCTTGGGCAACCGCCCCAGCGAATTGCCATCCAGGTAGATCAACTCTGGATCTTCAATCGCAAAGCGCGTGCGAAATTCTGCCAATTCATCTTGTTGGTCGCGCTCCTGGGCATATTCAAGTGTGGCAAGGTTGTGGTCAGTCATAAATAATTCGTTACGTTTGCAATCGGATGTAAGGTTGATGAGCATCGGCCAAAACGTGCGCTTTCACCTCTTCTGGGAAGTAGCGCACCAGGCTTTCGACCACCATTGGTGCTGCCACGCCCAAACCACAGGCGCTGACGGCTTTCATCGTCTGGCTAATATCGTTGACCTCGGCCAGCCAACTTTCCAACGTCGCCGGACCGTCGCCATTGAGCCGTTCGGTCAAGCGTTGGGTGCCAATGCGGCAGGGAAAGCATTTGCCGCACGACTCATGCGCAAAAAATGCCATGGCGTTGTGGGCCACGGCCACCATGTCGCGACTGTCATCAAAGACGATCATGCCTGCCGCGCCGAGCATAGAACCTTTGCTGCGAATGCTGGGTTCGTCAATCGTGGCCGTGATCAACGCTTCCCCCGCCAGAAAACCACCGGAAAGGCCAGCCATGGTCACCGCCTGGATGGTGCGCCCGGGCAGTGGTCCGCCCGCCCATTCAACCAGCAGTGTTTGCAGTGGCAAGCCAAAAGGCACCTCATAGTTGCCGGGGCGCTGAATGTCGCCCGAAAGACTGATCACCTTGGTGCCGGCATGGTCGCCCAATCCCAACGTGTGATACCATTCGGGATCGCGCCGCAGGATCTGGGGCACGGCGGCCAGCGTTTCCACATTGTTGACAACCGTCGGTAGATTTTCAAAGCCGTGGGTTACTGGATAGGGCGGACGATTGCGCGGAAAGGGATGCTTGCCTTCCAAGCTGTTGAGCAACGAGCCTTCCTCGCCACAGATATATGCGCCCGCGCCGCGGCGGATGTAGAGATCAAAGGCGAAATCTGTACCCAGAATGTGTTGCCCCAGTAAACCAGCAGCATAGGCTTGTTGCAGCGCAAGCGTTAGTGTGCGCAGCGTATGCGGATATTCATAGCGCAAATAGAGAAAACCGCGCGTGGCTCCCGTGGCATAGGCAGCAATCGTCATGCCCTCGATCACCGCAAACGGGTCGTGATCCAGCACAGCGCGATCCTTAAAACAACCCGGTTCGCCTTCATCGGCATTGCAGACAATGCTCTTGGGCTGGCCTGCCGCGGCCGCCACTGCTTGCCATTTGAGGCCGGTGGGAAAGCCTGCGCCGCCACGACCAGCCAGTTTGCTTTGGCGGATATGGTCAACCGTCTGCGCGGGGCTCATGGCTGTCACGGCGCGTGTCAACCCGGTGTAGCCACCGCTGGCGTGATAGCCCGCCAACGTCGCGCGACCGGGCTTACGGATCTCGGCAAAGATACATTCTTGGCTGCCGCCAGGATTGGGCGGTGGCAAAGGTGTGGGCAGTTCGTGCAGCGTACCATCTGCTTGGCCGACCAGATAGCGATGACCCACCAAAACCGGAATTGGTTCATCGCAGCGCCCAGCACAGGGCATGGCGCTGGCGCCTTGATCCTGTAGCGCCGCCAGTAACGTATCGCTGCCGCGCAACGTGCAGACCGGCCCAGTGCAGACGCGTGGCGCGTGCAATCCACCAACCGCACGCGCGAAATGGTGATAAAAGGTCACTGTGCCATAGAGATCGGCCAGCGGGATGCGCAGCGCCTGGGCGATCAAGCGTAGCGCCGATTCGGAGAGGTAGCCATCTCGATCATGAAAGGCATGGAGCAAAGGCAACAAGGGTGCTGGTGCAGTGCGCCAATCGTCAATCAACGCTTGGTCGGTGGGAGCAGACATAATCGCTTTCCAGACAAGGGCAAAGGTTGAACTAAAATTTCACGAATGCTGCCAAAGGACAGATCAACAGCACAACAGTTTTGGGCACGCGTAACGGTATTGGCCATTATCCATCACTCAGCCAGATTTGTCAATTTGACAGGATTCGTCAAAATTGCGCGCTTGCTAGCTGCGGTTTGCGCCCAATTGCATGCTTGCCCACAATGGCTGACCCATTTACGCCATTATCACGCGAATTCATTGGCGTGGTATAATCGGGAATAGCGGTCCGTTACTTGCGTTTTGTGCGGGGCCGTAAAACAAAATTGCCTTGAAAGTAAGCCCATGATTGACTTGATCGCGAGGAAAAAATGATTATCGACCACCTAAAAAATGTAACATCCGGCTTCTATCCCAACCTCTTGTCGGCCAATGGGGGTGATCCCGGCTTGGCCAAGCGGCTGCAGGCGGGCTTCGACTTTCTCCAGAATACGGATCTGGCAAACACGCCGGTGGGCAAGATCGAAATTGATGGTGACCGTGTCTTTGCGTTGGTGCAGGAATATAATACCAAGCCGCGCGAAAAAGGCTTTTGGGAGGCACATCGCCAATATATTGATATTCAATATGTGGTCAGCGGGGTAGAGCACATGGGCTATGCCAATCTCGCGCAATTGACCCCCGGCGAATATGATGCCGCGCGCGATTTTCTGCCGATTGAAGGTGCGGGCAGTTTTGTGCTGTTGCCATCGGGCATGTTCACCGTCTTTCTACCCGAAGATGGTCACATGCCCGGCATGGCTGTCACGGAACCGCAGCCGGTCAAGAAAGTCGTCGTTAAAGTCGCTGTGTCAGACGGCTAAAAGCAACTCGCCATGAAAATTATCCAAATTCGGGCCATCAACTTTGCCACCTTTCCTAATATCACCTTTCTCGAATTGCAGACCGATAGCGGGATTGTCGGCCTGGGCGAAACGTACTATACGCCGCGCTCAGTCGCCACCTATATCGAAGAAGTGCTTGCGCCCATGCTGCTCGACACCGATCCGCTCCAGATCGAAGCCTTCTGGCGGCGCGCCTATGACGGATCGCATGTCTATGGCAACAAGGGCTTGGAGATGCGCGCCCTTTCGGCGGTCGATGTGGCGCTGTGGGACATTCTGGGCCAGCAGACCGGCCAACCAATCTGGCAACTGTTGGGCGGCAGCAGCCATCCCGACGGGATCCCGGTCTACAACACCTGCGCGTCGGCGGGCTATGCCCAAGGTACGCCAGGTGTACGGCGCACCAATGCGCCAACTATCGCCAGTCTCTATCGCGACTACGAAGCATGGCATGACGACGCCGGTGTATTAGCCAAATCGCTGTTGGACATGGGCATTCGCGCCATGAAGATCTGGCCCTTTGATCCCTTTGCCATCCGCAACCGCGGCCAGACCATTTCGTGGCAAGAGATCGAGCAAGGCTTGCGCCCCTGGAAACAGATCCGCGACGCCGTGGGGCTGGAGATGGATGTGATTCTGGAGGGGCATGGCTATTGGGCGCTGCAACCAGCGCGGCGGATTGCCGAAGCGTTGGAACCCTACAAGCCGGCCATGCTGGAAGATCTGATGAAGCCCGACAATCCGCGCACGCTGGCCAAGTTGCGCGAATCCACCCGCACACCGATCTGCGCCAGTGAGCTACTCATGAATCGGTATGCCGTCGAGGAACTGATCCGCGCCGACGCCTGTGATGTGGTAATGACCGACGTGGTCTGGGCCGGTGGCTTCACCGAATGTCGCAAGATCGCCAACATGGCCGATACCAACAACATGGGCGTGATCTTTCATGATTGCACCGGTCCGGTGGCGCTGGCGGCGGGCTTGCATCTGGCCGTCCACTGTACGAATACGTGGATGCAAGAGATCGTGCGCGCCTACACCCTGGGTTATTATCTGGATCTGGTCGATCACGCCTTTGTGGTGGAAAATGGCCGGATGCACGCGCCCAATCGCCCTGGTATTGGTATGGCCATGCGCGCCGAAGCGTTGAAGCGCGAGGATTGCACCGTGCGCGTGTTGGCTGGGTAAGGATTGCTACTACGCAATTTGCCAACGCAATCTTTTGGTAAAATTTTTGTCCTATGGTATGGTAAATAAAGCGTAGTACGAATACAGATTTTCCGTCAACGAACGACATTGAATGATCGACTAGATTTTCAATCATGTATAATTTGCGCAACCAGTTCAACCTTAGCCTGCTTAGCCGCAACCTTCTGCTTACAGAGGGGATTTTGTGCCTGGGTAGGCGCGGACTGTAGTCGCAAACGCTGACGACATCCAGTGTGTGACAGAGAGCCTTCTCAAGTGAGAGGCTCTTTTTTATTGCAATTTTTAGGTGTGCCCAACCGCAATTTTATGCTTTGATCGAGGAAGGAACGAGCAATGACCGCAATGAATGGGGTAGCCCCCAGCATCAATGGTAGTATAGCCAATGGCAATACGAGCGACACGACAAATGGCAGTCCCAGTGGCAAGTCTACTGTCCACAGCCGCAAGGATTGGCGCATGGCTTCGCGCTTTGGCATGCAAAAAGGGCAGATTACCAAATATCGCCCCTTTCCCCAGATCGATCTGCC
>DAOTTR010000025.1:0-5887 GCA_034437715.1 Caldilineaceae bacterium | reverse complement strand
AAGTGGTTACTCAACAAACAGTAGGCATACGTATAGGCCACTGGTTCGATATATTTAACATAAAGCTGCAAAAAATAGGTGTAGTTGCGGTCTTCCAAAAAGATAGATTCTCGATTATTACCACGATTGTAGATATGATAATGCTTGCCAAATTCCAGGGGGCGAGGACTAGACATATAACTTCCTTACAGTTCAGATCACTTCTTAATCTCCTGCAACCGTTCATACTCGGGTCGGGCCTTGTAAAAGTCATCAAGCGGAAAGCAGCCCGAGATCATGCCGTTGCGTGGGGCAGTGGTACAGTCGCTAAAGGTGCGACAGATGCGTTTGCGCTGTAGGCGTGTGCCTTCCAGAATATCGGCGCAGATGTCTGGATAGCTGAGCACCATACGGCCAATCCCGACGAAATCGGCGTGATTTCCGCGCACCACAGCCTGCGCCACATTGGGCAACCAATCTTGCAGATAGGAATAGCCAGAGCCGACATAGGTCAACTGGGGGCGCAAGCGTTTCAGTTCGGCCACCACGTTGATCTGACGCGCCACACCGACCAGCGGATCTTCAAGCAATTGATAGCCGTCGGACGGGGGGAAGAAGGCCGGGCGTTGGATGTGTGGATTATAGTAGGGGCTACCCGCCGTAATACAGACTAGATTGATGTCCAGCGCCTGCAACAAGTCTAGAAACGCCAGTGGCTCGGTCAAGTCGATGCCCACGCCAGAGCCGTCACCGCCAAAAGCATAGGGGTAGCGTTCTTCGCCGTAGGACGTGGGGATGCCGCGGCGTTCTGGTTCGGCACCGGGTTGGAAGGGAATATAATCAAAGACACTCAAGCGCACGCCAATGTCGAGACCCGGCGCCTCGCTACGAATACCCGCCACAATCTCGCGCAGAAAGCGTGTACGATTCGCGAAGCTGCCACCATACGGCCCCGGTCGATCGATGGCGCTGAGAAATTCGTGGCCGAGATAGCCGTGACAGTGTTTAACATCGACAAAGGTAAAGCC
This sequence comes from Caldilineaceae bacterium, assembly GCA_034437715.1. Taxonomy (GTDB): domain Bacteria; phylum Chloroflexota; class Anaerolineae; order Caldilineales; family Caldilineaceae; genus JAHBVH01. The sequence continues at coordinate 4,880 of DAOTTR010000025.1, read as the reverse complement.
CGCCTGCTGCGCCAACTTGGCTGCTTTGATAAAGTCCCCAATCAGACGCTTGATATCGTCGTCGCTCATGACCACGCCGTCCGAGGCAATGCCGAACTTTTTGTCCAGCAGTGGATGGTGATAGGCAATCGCTGGTTCCAGCCGCTTGTCATGCGGGCGGGCAAAGCGACCAGAGTGCGTCAACTGCAAGCCAATCAGCAGATCATCGCTGCGATCAAAGCGCGCTTCGTGGCTCTGGACGAGCAGTTGGCGCAGCGCGGCCAAGTCGCCCACGGTCTCGGGCAGCATCATCAACTGATTGGGATTGGCGCGCCCATCGGGGCGCACAGCCACGGCCTCTCCCCCCCAGATCAACTTGGCACCACTCTGGCCAAAGCGGGTCCAGCGCCGCTCTACCAATTCATTGGGGCGGCCCTCGGTTGTACCATCCCAGCCTTCCATGGGCAGCACGGCAAACCGATTGCCCAGGGTATAGCGCGCGCTCTGGTGGATTTGCGCCAGTGGTGATGCTGGCCCATGTTCGACTTTTTCGTCAAAAGGCAACGTAATACCCAATGCGGCAATGTATTCTTGAAAATCTTGGGCGCTTTTCAAGGCCGCCACACGACGGATCGTTGTCATCGCTTAGGCCTCCAACACGCCAAGCCGCGCGGCAATGTCGCGCAGCACAGCCCGATCACTCTCAGGTCGGCGGTCGCCGCCAGGATGGGGCGTGTCGGACTCGATCCAGCCGCGCAGCTTGAGGAACATGGCTGCGCTATGTTTATAGGCGGGCACCGCAGGCCGGAAGGTAAAGAAGCCCAGATATTGCAACAGATCGTTTAGCTCATAAAAGCTCGGGTCACCGGCCTGCCACATGGCGTCGCGCTTGGCAAACAAATCGGGCGCAAAGGTACTCAGGCCGAGCAAATAGTCGCTGCCATACATGACCATATCCACCGCGAGATCGTTGCCGGTAAAGACCTTGAAATCGGGGCGCACACGATCGCGCAGCAGCAGGCGTTGCCATTCGAGATCGCGGCGCAACGAGGAATGTTTGGCACCAATACACTGGGGAATCGAGAGCAACCCTTCATAGGTTTCCAGATCGTAGATCTGGCCAAAAGGTACAAACATTTTGCCCAGTTCAAAGGCGATAAACGCCGGGCAATCGCGGCCAAGTTGGGCATAGCTGGCGACAATTTGATCGGGCGTCTGGCTGGTGAGCGGATAGGACTGAAAAACCACCGGCGTGCCGCCATATTGTTGAATCAGCGCCATCTGCTCCTGGGTTGCCGTCGGGTTCCACGGATCGCCTGGGTTGGCGGGGACAAATGCGCCGGCCACAAAAGGCTTGCCGCCCAATGTCTCCTGTGTGCGCGCCAAGACTTCGCGCCGGGTATTTTGATCGATCAAATTGACATAGCCAGTGTCCATATTGACGGCAGGCGCCAACCCGTGATCGGAAGTGCGCGCAACGTGAGCGCAAAAGCTGGCCCAGTCGATAGTGTGATCTTCATGAAAGGGTAACAAAATCGCGGAAATGCCCGTAATCTTGCGCCGTGGCTTGATCATGGCAAGCGGATCAATGGCTTCACTGGTTGGGGATGAGACAAGTTCTGACATGATACAGGTTCCTCTCTACACTTTGGTCAAAATGGGCTCTGGTCAAATGGGGTAGATGGCGCTGAACAGTAGGCATTTCTATTGTAGTCCATTGCAGCCCGAAAAGAAAATGAAGGGACAGAACTGACATTTTCGTCTGGGAAAGTCTAGCATTAAGGCAATGGCACCAAGGTTGCTTGGCGTTGCTCAAAATGGGTTAAATACTGAATGCCTGCCGTGCGCGCAATGGCGACGGCCACATCCAGGTTGCTGCCTACATCCACGGGCTTGTGTGCATCCGAACCCAGCGTCACGCGTTCGCCGCCCAATTCCACATACCAGCGCAGAATTTCCAGATTGGGCGTCAACACATTGACGCGCGAGCGCAGGGCCGAGGTGTTGAGATCCAGCGCAATGCCTTGATCAATACAATTTTGCAGCACAGGCCGAATCAGCTCTTCAAAGTCGAGTGATGAATAGAGCCCGTAGACAGCAAAAGCAGTGCGGATCGGCACATCAAAATGGCTGAGAATGTCGAACCCGCCCAAGCGCGTCAGCTCTTCCAGCTCGGTAAAAAAAGCTTGATACGCTTCGAGCGCGTCATGCGTGCGGAAATAGCCAATATCAAACATATTGTTACCGCGCACAAAGTGGAGCGAGCCCAGGGCATAGTCAAAGGGCAAACGATTGAGCATTGTCTGCGTTTCTGCTGGGAAAAGATGGGGCTCGCCAATCTCAATGCCGGCGCGGATCGTCAACTGGCCCGCAAATTCAGCACGGCAGCGCTGCAATTCCGCCCACCACGCTTCTGGATCAAATTGATCGCGATAGGGTTCGCTCGGATGAAGATCATAGTGTTCGCTAAAGCCAATTTCAGGGATGCCTCCAGCAATCGCGCTTTGGCACATGGCACGCATCTCGGCTTTACAGTCAAATGAAAAACTTGAATGCATGTGGTAATCATGCATATAAGTTCACTCTATTTCCGTTTTGGTCTATTAACACCTAGGTAGCGGGATTGATGGTCGAATTATACCGCAAAGTGAAGCTGAGCCCAAAGCCCATGGCAAATTATCCAGCATTGCCCTGGGCGCAGTGCCATGCGTAGATCGCTATGCAAGATTGCGTAGGGCAGTGATAGAACAAAAGCAGATGGTAATCAGCAGACGCTTTTGTTATAGTAAGTAAAGCATAGAAAGTTCTTAAAAAGCTTAGTCACGAATGAACCGAATTTCTCCTTGACCATTCGTAAAATTTGCGCAATTCGTGACCGGTAGTTTTTACAAAGACTTTCTCACTTTTACTTAGGTTCTGTTGACATTGCATTTTTGCAGGGTTAAAACCCGCGACTGCGAACGAAAAGTCACCGCAGCGACTGAAAATTTAGTGCCTGCGGGCACTTTTCACGATCAGAAGCCGGATTTATCCGTTGCGACAAGCAAATGTCAACAGAACCTAGAAGGCCAACCAACTGGGCCTATCGATAGGCTTGATAGCATATTTTCAACATAGCAGCGTTTTCAACACAGTCGGAAAGGAACACGATGAGTAGATTTTCAAAAGGCTTCTTGCCCTTGGCCGGTGGATTGATGATGAGTTTGGGGATCATGTGGCTGGCGAGCCAGCCACAAATTGCAACCGGTTCTGTCTACGCCGGGGGTGATTTGGCCCAGGTCGCTACCCCAACCAGTACGCTCCAGCCCACAAGCCAAACCACGCCCATGCCCACCCCGTTGCCGACAATGCCGCCACCCCAAATCGCGGGTTGTGATATTTTCCCAGGGGATAATATTTGGAATATGCGGGTCGATACGTTGCCCCTGGATCCAAATTCGGCGGCGTATGTAGCGACGATTGGCGACGGCAATCTCCACCCGGATTTTGGCGCTGGTCTATGGGACGGGGGCCCAATTGGGATTCCCTACATTACCGTAGCTGGCAATCAGAGCAAGGTAGCCGTTGCCTTTGACTATGCCACAGAAAGCGATCCTGGTCCCTATCCCGTGCCAACCAATGCCCCCATCGAGGGTGGCGCAGATGGCGATGGGGATCGACACATCATCATGCTCGATCAGGATACTTGTCTGCTCTACGAATTGTTCTATGCCTATCCACAGGCGGATGGCAGTTGGACAGCCGGTTCGGGTGCGATCTTTGACCTTGGTAGTCATACCTTGCGCCCCGATACCTGGACCTCGGCAGACGCCGCGGGGTTGCCCATTCTGCCAGGATTGGTGCGCTATGACGAGGTAGCCAGCGGCACGATCCGCCACGCCATTCGCTTCACCGCGCCGCAGACCCGCCGCGATTATGTCTGGCCGGCGCGCCACTATGCATCCAGCCTTACGGAAGAACGCTTTCCCCCCATGGGGCAGCGCTTCCGCTTGCGCGCCGACTTTGACACCGGCGAATTTTCGCCCACTGTCCAGGTGATCCTGCGTGCCATGCAGACGTATGGGCTGATCCTGGCGGACAAATGGCTCGGCCTGGTATATTTCGGGCGCGCCCGACGAACGGTGGGACAATGATGTATTGCGCGAATTGGGCACGATTCGGGGTAGCAATTTTGAAGCTGTCGATGTCAGTTCCTTGCAGCTTGATGCCAATTCGGGGCAAGTGCGCGCGCCAGTACAAGAGCCACAAAATCAGCAACTCTATCTGCCAATCGTAGAACGCCCATAAACTTTTTACGCTTACCAAAGTATTTGGCAACTGCCGCCGAGTGACGCTACAATTTGTAAGGTAGTAGTAATTCATTTGTAGTAATGCATATCGGAAACTCATTTCTTTGATGTAGCGTTATGATATAATATCTGTAAAGTATTAATCGAAACACCAATCCAAAAACTCGACTACCGACAACATTGGCGCGCCAGATCATTGATTGCAAATTAAATTGATAATTCACTGAAGTTTTGTTGGACGACCAATTTTCAAATGATCTTTCAGCAACAGAGAAGGGGAGCTGTACCCATGAAGATCCGTGATATCCGCGCAGTTGGTTTACGCGGCGCTTCGCCGGAAGGTGGATGGTCCGCAGAAATTCGCCCTGAGGATTGTGTTCATACGTTGATTGCCGTATTGACTGATGAAGGAATCACCGGCTTTGGCGGCGTCTTTACGAATGATGGCTTGGTAAAGAGCGCGTTGAAAGTGCTCGAACCGCTCTATCTGGGTGAAAACGCCCTGGAGCCCGAACGCGTCAGTGAAAAGTTGCATCAGAATACCTTCTGGATGGGCCGCGGCGGTTCGATTACGCACGCCATCAGCGGCATTGATATTGCGCTGTGGGATAT
>DAOTTR010000024.1:0-2144 GCA_034437715.1 Caldilineaceae bacterium | reverse complement strand
CTCCTCTTCGCGTCTGTTTTCGCGGGTAAATCTTGTGCGCACAGTGTAGACGCTATCGCCGCTCAGGATCGCACCCCGGCCAAATAAGCGCCCATGTTGCCAGTTGGAGAGGCCAAGCTCCGGTTGATGCAATGCAAATTGCCCATCGACCCAGCGTGTATAGTCATTGCCCACAAAAGGCGCGTTGATCGTTGCATAAAATTGTTGATGTTCGGCGGCATCCTCGCTAATGAGCGAGCCGACAAATTGGGGACTATAGCGATTAAAGAGCGCCACCGCTTCCGCAATCGAATCAACCAAAACCAGGCTGACTTCGGGCGTCTCTTCCCATTCCCACTCCAGGCCCAACTGTTCGCGGCACAAGCGTTCGGCCTGGGGTTCGTCTACATCACCCTCGGCGCGGCGGACGGCCACCAACTTGGTGAACAATGCGGAGGGTACCGCACTTTCACTGCCTTCAACCACATGCAGCTTGAACGTTTGGCCGCGTCGGCGACCGGCTTCGGCCAGACTGTCTAGAAATATGGGCACTAACCGTTCGGCCTGGGAAGCAAGAATGCAACAGGTGTTGAGTGAATTACACACTTTGCGATCCAGCGAATTGACCACAACTCGCCCAAACGCGTCCGCGTCGGCTGATTCCGCTGCTACAATCCACGCGCCGCCCGTGCCATGCAAGCTGACCGGTACGCCCACGCCGCGGGCCAACGCGCCCAATGTAGCCACGGCAGGGCCAGAGCCGCGCGCCACAGCCAGCGACAATCGCTCGTCGGAAAAGAGCGCCCAGCCGGCAGCGTGGGCCGTGCTGTCGATCAAGGTGACCGCACCCACCGGCAATCCCGCAGCGACCAGGGCGGGTTCGACGGCCAGCTGCATAATTGCCTGGGCGGTGCGCAGCGCATCGCTGCCAATGCGAAAGACCACGGTGTTGCCACCGCGCAAGACACCACAGGCATCGGCCAGCACATTGGGGCGACCTTCAAAGACAAAGGCGACCACGCCCAGCGCCGCGCCGACCAATTCGACGCGAAAGCCATCCTGGGGCACCGTTTCCAAAATTTGACCCCGCCGCGAGGCCGCGGTGATCCAGCCGCGCAAGCCATCGACCATGCCTTGGCGCAATTTTTCGGTAGCGACTAGCCGTGTGGTAGAGCGGCCCCGCGCCCGCGCCGCGCTCACATCCAGGGCATTGACCTCGGCAATTTGCGACCAAATCGCATCGGTTTCGAGCGCCTGGGCAAAGCCGGCATAAAAGTCCGAAAGCTGGGCATCAGTGACCGCGCCCATGGCCCGAAAGGCGGCAACAGAGCGGCTGACGGCATCGGTGGCAATGCGCTTTTCGGCAGCCGGAATACAGAGCAATTCGCCGCTATGGGCCACTGCCGCCAGACTATCGCCGGGCTGAAAGCGGGCGGCCAATGCGGGCGAGACGCGGATCACCTGGCCGTTGGCCGTGAGCACTGGCATGCCTGCTTCGAGTCGTTCTAATGTTACCGCTTGATTCATACGTGGTTCCTGTTGTCGATTGGTCGTTTAGTCGATTGGTCGTTTATGGGCAAAGCGATGGCGTGGTTGGCTACGACGCGCAAATAAACCAACGGGTAGGAAGCAGTCTGCGTAGGTCACGTTTGCAACGTGACAATCTGCCCAAAGCCAGAACAATTTGACCATCCAAAACCCTGGTTTCTTTTACGCCCAACTGTACTAGTTTATTGTAACATAGGTTGGTTCGCCTACTCCAGTTGTGGGCCAACCGGAGCAACCGAAGAGGAGATTTGCTCGGTACCCTACTTGCTATTATCATAAGAGGTCACACTGTCGGAATGCTTCGCGGTGAACGTGCCGATTCGCACAGAGACCGCAACTCACCGCTGTCGTTGGTGTTGCAATAGCTAGATAAAATTGCAACGAATAGCTAGATTACAGATGGCAACCATTGGTCGCGTTGTGCAAACGACTGATAGACGAACCATGTAAAAGTCAACCCAATAAGCCCGGTAATGCACGAGCGCGTATATTATGACTTTTAAGGGTTTTATCTATGAGGTATAACTTATTCATGATATCTGTTGAAAAAATTACTACCATGACTCGACTGGAAGTACGACCTTTGGCGTGGTCTCTCCTGGCCATGCTCTATCTCA
>DAOTTR010000023.1:0-19167 GCA_034437715.1 Caldilineaceae bacterium | reverse complement strand
AACATGAAATGAAATGAAACCAACCATCGCAATCGCGTCTGATCCGCCAAAGGCTAGCCATACGCCCGTCTTGTTAGCCGAAATACTCGAAGGGCTACAAGTTCGTCCTGGTTCACGCATGATCGATGGCACGATTGGCGGCGGCGGTCATACAGCAGCCATGATGGCCAATAGCGCCCCCGATGGTCGAATCTTAGGCATTGATGCCGATCCGGCTGCCATTCGACGCATTACACTGCGCTTCGAAAGCGCTATTGCCGCAGGACGGCTCACAGTTGCCCAAGGCAACTTTGGTGATCTAGCCGAGATTGCACAAACCAGCGGCTTTATAGCCGTGGATGCCATTCTCCTAGATTTGGGCGTCAGTAGTTTTCAGCTAGAGACGCCCGAACGTGGTTTTTCTTTTGGTCACGATGGCCCGCTCGACATGCGCTTTGATCCGCTTCAAGGGATTGATGCCGCCCATATTGTCAACAGTTGGCCGGAAGACGAAATCGCAGACCTGATTTATCAATACGGTGAGGAAAAGCAAAGTCGGCGGATTGCGCGCTATCTGGTACAGCAAAGACCCTTTGCCACGACGAGCGAATTAGCAAACGCGATTGAGCGCGCCATAGGGGGCAGACGCGGCAGTCGGATACATCCGGCCACGCGCACCTTTCAAGCGCTGCGGATTGCAGTGAACGAAGAGCTGACCCAACTCGCGCGTGTCTTGCCCCAATGTCTCAACTTACTTGTTCCAGGTGGCAGGTTGGCTGTGCTTACCTTTCATAGCCTGGAAGACCGTATTGTAAAACAGTGGATGCAAAAAGAAGCAAGCACTTATGTGCGCGACGAAACAATCCTACAGGGAGGATATGAACGGAGGCCTACACTCAAAATATTGACACGTAAACCGATGACGGCAACAGAAGCGGAACTAACCCACAACCCACGTAGTCGCTCAGCCAAGCTTCGTATTGCAGAACGGGCATAACCCACCCGCTCGCAATGAATCGCCAATCAGCCTGGAGTCTTTATAGATATAGATCCTTTCTGATCAGCAAAATCAGCAAATTTGAACCCGTTTTGGCCTGATCGCTCCATCCCTTCTACCGTAGCTGTTGTGTAAGCGGCCAAACATGTCAAGCAGAATAGTCACAAATGGATGCACCTATGTTACAGAATCGTACAATTTCATCCTCGCTCTCATCTACTGTCTCTTCAGATTGGGGCGTGCCGGTTCGCCGCGTCATGGCACGCGAACAATGGAACTTGCTCGCACAGACCTTGCGTCTGCCAGACGGCTTGCAGTCATTTCTGCTTTTTACCCTGGCAGTGGTCGTGATCTGCATTGGTTTGCTGCTGCATTTGCAACTTTCGACCACGGTTCTCCAAGACAGAATCCGCCTCCAAGCGTTGCAACTTGAGGAGCAAGCGGTCAAAGAGCAAACCTCGAATCTTGTCTGGGCCATTGTCCAAGAAACTGAATTAAATCGGGTAAAGGTACGCGCGATTGAGTTGGGCTACCAGCCGGTCTTCCAACGCCAATATATCATCGTGCCACACAATGCCCTAGCCCCTGATCTTCAAAATCCTATTGCCCAGTCAGGCGAGTGAGCTTATGGCGTCTCTCTTTTCAGAAAAGCGCGCAGAAAGCCACACAGCAAGCTATGTGGCGGCCACCCCCTCCGAACCAGGGAGTGAGCAAGCGGCTACGGTAGCAACAACCGAAGAAAATCAGAAGCGACGGCTCTGGCGTTTTTGGTTTCTGGCCTGTCTGTTTCTACTGTTGACCAGCTTGGTGCTGGCGCGGCTGGTTGTCTATCAGTTGTTTCAATTTGGTGAACTGGCGGCCTATGATCCCAGCCAGTTTATGGTGCCGACACGCGGGGCGATTGTTGATCGTCATGGCGAATTACTGACGGCAGACCGTTTTCTCTATCAAATTATTGCAACACCCAATGAGATCAAGAGCGATCAAGCGCGCCAACAGGTTGCCCAGCGCCTCGAAGAAACAGCAGGCCTTCCCGCGACAGAGACCTTGCAGACCTTGTTGGACTATCCGCAAGGACGCTATGCCGAAATTGGCAAACCACTGGATTACGCGTTGAGCCAGCGCGTAAAGGAGATGCAGGTCCAGGCCCTAGCCGAGCGCAGTACTTCGCCCCTGCGCTATATCGAAATTCGGCCCATTCCGGCGCGCTTTTATCCACAAAACACACTGGCCAGCCATCTGTTGGGGTTTATTCAAGCCAACCGCGGTGGCGTCTATGGCCTGGAAGAATATTACAACGCCTTTCTCAATGCACGCGGCGTTGGCCTGATCGAGCGTGCATCCGTTTCGCTCGCTTCCTTGCCCGCCCAAACGCGGCGCTTTCTGCCATCGGTGGTGGGCAAAGATCTGGTACTCACGATCGATCGCAGCATCCAGTGGATTATTGAAGAAGAGTTACGCAACGGCGTTGCCAAATATCGAGCCAAAGGTGGCACGATCATTGTCATGGAACCCAAAACCGGCGCGATCTTAGGACTGGCCAACTGGCCCGACTATGATCCCAATCAGCGGGCCACCAGCCAGGCTGATTTTGCTCGCTTTGCCAACACTTCCATCAGCGCGATTTATGAACCAGGGTCGGTCTTTAAAATTGTGACCATGGCCGCCGGGCTGGATACGGGGGTAATTACGCCGACCACGGTGATGACCGATAGCGGCTACATTATCGTTGGCGAACGCTCGATTTATAATAGTGATCGCCGAGCCAATGGAGCGGTAACCGTCACCGAGGCCCTGGCCAAGTCGCTCAATGTGGTCACGGCCCAGGTAGCCGACAAAGTAGGGCGCGATCACTTTTATCAATATGTGCGCCGCTTTGGCTTTGGCGAACGCACGGGTATTGATCTGGCAGGTGAAGTGCCAGGGCTACTGAAAACCCCCGGTCACGAACTGTGGAGTCTTTCTGACCTGGGCACGAATAGTTTTGGGCAAGGCTTGGCTGTCACGCCGCTGCAAATGGTCAATGCCACCGCAGCCATCGCCAATCAGGGCATGTTGATGCGCCCCTATGTGGTTGAAGCACGCATTGAAGGCGAGGAAGTGCTCTATACGCAGCCCGAAATGCTTGGCCGCGCAATCAAGCCCGAAACCGCACGCGCCATGACCGAAATGATGATTGAAACAGTCGATAGTGGCAATATCGCCGCGCGGATACCCGGCTACCGCATTGCGGGGAAAAGTGGCACCGCCCAGATTCCAGATGTGGGAGGCTATTTAAAAGATGCCACCATCGTCACCTTTGTGGGCTTTGCACCGGCAGATGACCCGCAATTTGTGTTGTTGGTAAAATTAGACCAGCCCGATCCGGCGATCAGCCAGTGGGCGGCCTATACGGTCGCCCCGATCTTTGCCCAGGTGTCGCGCCGGCTTTTTGATCAACTCAATATTGCCCCCGACGAAATACGTGCCCAAGTGGCTGGCGTCAATCCGGCAACCATCGATCCAGTTTCTTCTGCGGAGTAACTTATGCGTCCTGTGATTGCAACTCAGATTACCCAGCATACACTCTGGCAAGCCCTGACCGGCCAGACGCCACCGCTTGCGTTGCCCGCCAAGCCGATCCAACATGCCGTGCTTGACAATCGCGATACCACCATGGGTGATCTCTTTGTGGCCTTTGCCGGTCGCCACACCGACGGCCATTTTTTCATTGGCGATGCCCTGCGCCGCGGCGCACAAGCCGTGATCTGCGAAGAACAGGGGCAAGACCAGGCACGCGCCCAAGGGGCGGCGCTGGTAGATTGTACGGTTGGCCGCTGGGCGTTAAGCGCCACCTTGCCCGCCGGCTACCAACCCCACGTGCCGCTGGCCTACATTGTCGACGACGCCACGCTGGCGCTGCAAAAGGTGGGGGCTTTCCAACGCATCCATCGTTGCCATCCCAACTTGCGCCTGATCGGGGTCACGGGTAGTGTGGGCAAAACCAGCACCAAAGAACTTGCGACCGCCGTTCTCCAGCAGCGCTATAAAATTTTGCACAACTTGGGGAGCCTGAATAGCGAACAAGGCTTGCCTTTTACCTTGTTGGGGCTGGGCATTCACCATGAACGGGCCGTGTTGGAAATGGGCATGTATGACATTGGCGAAATTCGCACGCTCTGCACGCTGGCGCGCCCCCACGTGGGGATTGTCACCAATATCGGGCCCAGCCATTTAGAGCGGCTGGGCACCATGGAACGGATTATGCAGGCCAAAGCTGAATTACTAGAGGCATTGCCAGCTGCCGAAGATGGTGGTGTCGCCATCCTGAACTGGGATGATGACCTCGTGCGCAGCATGGTGAAGTATACCAAGGCGCGTATTTTCCGCTATGGCCTGACCGCCGAGACCGATCTGTGGGCCGATCAAATTGAAAGTGCCGGCTTGGAAGGCATTCGCTTTCGCTTTCACTATCGCTTGCCCGGCAGTGAGCAGATCGATTCGCTCTATGCGCGGGTGCCGTTGCTCGGTCGCCACAGTGTGCATACGGCGTTACGGGCCGCCGCCTTGGGTTTGGTCGAGGGACTTGGTTGGGAAGAAATTCTGCTCGGTCTACAAAGTATTTCTGGCCAGATTCGTCTGGTGGTAGCGCCAGGGATTAATGGCAGTACCGTGATCGATGACACCTATAATGCCAGCCCCGCCAGCACCATTGCCGCCCTCAACCTGCTGGCTGATCTGGAACCGGCACGCCAAGGAAGACGCGTGGCCGTATTGGGTGATATGTTGGAGTTGGGGCCGTACACCGATGAAGGCCACCAACTCGTGGGCCGGCGCGCAGCGGATGTGGTCGATGTGTTAGTCACTGTCGGTGAATTGGGCCGCGAGATTGGTGCCGAAGCCCTGACCGTTGGCTTTGAGCGTAGCCAGGTATACCCAATGGCAACCCATGAAGAAGCCATTCAGTTGCTCAAAGAACGGTTACAGCCAGATGATGTCGTTTTGGTAAAAGGCAGCCGTGCTGTCGGGATGGATTTTATTGTCACTGACCTTATTGCAACCGGAGAAAGACGAGCTGTGAAATGAGAACACCTTTTCATCTGTTAGCTTACCCCTTGCGCCGCGCAAAACCTGTCGAGTCTGGTCAGGGCGCGCCCAAAAAGCTCTTTCCCCATGCACTACGTTTGCTTGGGCTATTGGTGATCTGCTTGGTTTCATCGAAGATCCTAGATATTTTTATGGAGTCACCTATGGCATATGCACTCACGCTGGGCACGGTCAGCTTTTTTATTGCTGTCTTCTGGGGCAATCCGCTGATTATATTGCTCAAACGGTGGGGCATTGGCAAACAGATCCGCATAGAAGAGCCGGGTAGCCGCCAGACGAAAACGGGCACCCCCACCATGGGCGGCATTTTGATTGTTGTACCGGTGCTGTTGATAACCGGTGTTCTCAACATTGCGAATTTGTGGGGTCTGGACGCGATTGGCCAAAGCACCTTGATTCTCTTCTTTTGTCTGGCCTCGCACGCAGTGCTGGGCGGCGTCGATGATTGGCAGGGCATCAAAGGTCTCCGCGGGCGCGGCGAAGGCATGAGCGAACGGATGAAAAGTAGCTTTCAATTGCTCTTTGCCACCATTTTGGCACTCATCTTATATTATGGCCCGCCCCAATGGGACTATGTGGGCATTCCTGGCTTGTATGGCCCCTACAATGGCTTTTTCCGCGTGGGCCCTTTCATTATTCCCTTGACGATCTTTATCATTGTGGCGGCCAGCAATGCCGTCAACTTTACCGACGGCCTCGACAGTCTGGCGGGCAGCATCAGCAGCATTGCTTTTGCCAGCTATGGCGTGATCGCCTATTTGCAAAATCAGACCTATCTGATGGCTTTCTGCTTTACGATTGTCGGTGCTTTGTTGGCATTTCTCTGGTACAATGCGCACCCGGCGCAAATGTTCATGGGCGACACGGGCAGTCTTGCCTTGGGCGCGACGTTAGGCTTGGTCAGCGTCATGACGGGCCAGTGGCTGCTGTTGCCGATCATCGGCTCGATTTTTGTGGCCGAAGCGGGCAGCGTGATTATTCAACGCTACTACTTCAAGTGGACGCGCATTAAATATGGCGAAGGTCGGCGGGTTTTCAAAATGGCCCCGCTCCACTATCACTTTGAGCTCCTGGGCTGGAGCGAAATGCAAGTCAAAGAACGCTTCTGGCTGATCAGCGTGCTAAGCGGTATGTTAGGCGTGGCGCTGGCGCTAGTCTAGGAATCGTTGACATTTCACAGCCCTCTATTTGCTAAGTTGCCCAAGTAGGCTGAATTCTACAAGAGGGCGCACTGTAAATGTCAACAGAACCTAATGTCTAATGCCAGCTACGGATGGAAGTTGCAGGGTTTCCTGAAATACGGAGTGCGAAATGACAGGTAAACGCAATGAGTTTGAGTTTGAAGGCCGCAAAATTGTGATTCTGGGTCTAGCCCGGCAAGGGTTGGCCCTGGCGCGCTTTTTCGTGCAGGCAGGGGCGCGGACGATTGTCAGCGATGCCGCGTCGGCGGAAAAGCTGGCAGCCGAGATCGCAAAACTTGGCGACTTGCCCGTCGAACTGGTCTTGGGCGGTCATCCCTTGGCGCTGCTAGAGGATTGCGCGCTGCTCTGTCTGAGTGGTGGCGTGCCACCTCAGCTTGAGATTGTCCAAGCGGCGATTGCGCGCGGCATTCCGCTGAGTAACGACAGCCTGCTCACCTTGCAAATCGCACGGAGCCGCGGCTTGGGGCCGCTGGTGGCGATCACGGGCAGCAGTGGCAAAACCACAACCACAACCTTGGTGGGGCAGATGCTCGCCGCCAGTGGCGCGCAGGTGCATGTCGGGGGCAATATTGGTACGCCGCTGCTCGATCGTCTGGATCAAATTCAGCCGGGCGAGCCAATTGTGTTGGAACTCAGCAGTTTTCAACTGGAGCTTTTTGATCCGCAGTTAGCCTGGGGGGACATCACTGGTGTCGGACCGGATGTGGCCGCGATTCTCAACATTACGCCCAATCACCTAGACCGCCATCCCGACATGGCCGCCTATGCCAACGCCAAATTCAATCTCTGGCGCTATTTGCCTGCCAACGCCCAGGTTGTGCTGAGTGCGGATGATGCTGTGACCCAGCGCGTGACGAGCGATGACGCGACCCAGGCAGCAGACGAATTACAGCCATTGCCAGCAACCTGGCACTTGGATGAAGCACTCACCACTGTGCGCGCAGCCATAACACAGCGGGTCATTCCCTTCAGCCGTTTGCACCCTTTATCCCACGGCGCGTGGCTGGATGGCGAAACACTCCTGTATGCTGGCCAACCGATCTGCCTGCGCGGTGAAATTCTATTGCGCGGTGATCACAATATCAGCAACCTCCTGGCCGCCGCGGCGATTAGTGGGGCAGCTGGGGCAGATGTGGCGGCGATGCGCCGTGTGGCAACAAGTTTTCAAGGGGTGCCCCATCGCCTGGAAATTGTGGACAGCAATCAACAGGTCACCTGGATCAACGATAGTATTGCGACTGCCCCCGAGCGAGCTGTGGCGGCGCTACGCTGTTTTGTGGCTGGCAAACAGACGTTGATTTTACTCGCGGGCGGGAAAGATAAAAACTTACCATGGGACAGCTTTGCCGATGAAGTGATCGCCCGTGTCAACTATGTCATTGGGTTTGGCCATGCTGGTTCGATGATTGTGAACAAAGTGCAGGAACGGGCCCAATTTATGAAACGCAGGGCTCCCAATTGTGCAGTTGTCCAGCGGCTCGACGAAGCAGTCGCCTTGGCAGCACGAGTGGCAGGGGTAGCCACGCCAGATTCACTGCCCAAAGAAAATTTCAACCGTCATGGCAATGATCAGCGCCCATTGCTGCCGACCGTCGTCCTGCTTTCGCCCGGTGGCACAAGCTATGACGCTTATCGCGATTTTGAAGCGCGCGGCGAACATTTTCGCCGCCTGATTGAGCACTGGCATCGTCTAGATGTAACGAGTGAAATCGAAGCTGCGGCATTAGCCAGCGAATCTGCCACACGTTGACGCGTGCGGTTCGGACAGAAGGCGTAAACAAAGCATGGTTGCAACAACGAAAAGTCGAATGTCCGCTTCTCCTGGCACCTATGACTGGGGACTGCTCTCGATTGTTATGGTCCTTTTGGGGCTTGGCATTGTGATGGTCTTTAGCGCAAGTTATGCCTGGGGCTACAAAGATTACGACGATCCATACTACTATGTGACCCGCCAACTGATCTGGGGCGTATTAGGGCTGGCCGTGATGATCGTGGTGGCCAACATTCCCTATAAAATCTGGGAACGTTGGAGTGTGGTGTTGATGGCGCTGGCCTTGCTCGCGCTGATGGCCGTGGTTGCGATTGGCAGTGAACGGTTTAACGCGACACGCACCTATTTTGGTGGCAGTGTGCAGCCCAGCGAACCGGCCAAAATCATCATCGTTATGTATATCAGCGCGTGGCTGGCAAGCAAGGGCGCGCGCATCCGGGACGTGCGCGTGGGCTTGCTGCCCTTTAGCGTGTTGATGGGGGCGATAGCCGTCTTGATTGTGGCGCAACCTAACATCAGCACGGCGATTTTGATCGTCGCCACGGCCTCGATCATGTTTTTTATTGCCGGGGCGGAAATGAAGCAGTTGCTGGTGGTGGCCAGTGGCGGGGCGGCGACCTTTTGGCTGGTGATTCGCTATAGCACCTATGCCCATGATCGAGTGGCCAAATATATGGCTTCGCTCTGGGATCCGATGCAGAGTGAGGAATATCAGGTACAACGGGCCGTAGAAGCGTTGATTCGCGGCGGCATCTTCGGGCAAGGTGTGGGCAATAGCCAGGCCAAGCTGCCGGGCTATCTGCCCGTAGTGTGGAGTGACAATATCTTTGCCGTGGTGGGCGAGGAGATGGGCCTCTTGGGTGCGCTTCTGGTGATCTTGCTCTTTGCACTGTTGGCCTACTTTGGCTTGCGGACTGCACTGCGCGCACCCGATAACTTTGGCATGTTATTAGCTACGGGCATCACCGCTTCCTTGACCTTACAAGCGTTGCTCAACATGGCTGTGATTGTGGCTGCGGCACCGCCCACAGGGGTGACGTTACCCTTTATCAGCTATGGCGGCAGTTCACTGGTCACCGCGTTGGCAGCAATTGGCATTTTGCTCAACATCAGTCGGTATACTGGCAGCGCTGCCGCAGGTGGCAGCGCGTCGCCAGCAGCAGTAGGAAAGCAAACTCATGCGCGTTTTGATTTCGGGTGGCGGGACCGGTGGCCACGTTTATCCGGCGCTAGCCGTCGTCGCCCAGCTACCAACAGCCGCAAAGCAACCAGCGCCAGTACCAGCCGCCGCCGCGCCCCTGCCCGCAAATGATCTGTTGTGGGTGGGCAGCATGGATGGCATGGAAGAAGCCCTAGTCCGCCATGCCGGCATTTCCTACCAGGGAATTGCGTCGGGCCAATTGCGCGGCAAGCATCCGTTGACCGTGGCGCGCAACCTTTGGAAGATGATCGCAGGCTGGTACGAAAGTCGGGCGTTGCTGCGCCACTTTCAGCCGGATGTTTGTTTGGCGACGGGCGGCTATGTTTGTGCGCCGGTGGTGATCGCCTGTTGGTGGCTACGTATTCCTGTCTTGATCTATTTGCCAGACATGGTGCCGGGCTGGGCGATTCGCACGCTGAGTTGGCTGGCGCAACGGGTGGCCGTGAGTTATCCAGCGGTGACACGCTACTTTGGCGGCGAGTATCCCAAGGGCAAAGCGGTGGTCACGGGCTACCCCGTGCGGCGCGAACTGGTTGATCTGGTATCAGGTGGTACACTAACGCCCAAGCAGCACGCGCAGAACCGGGCAGCGATCCGTTATCGCTTGGCCGAACAGTTGGGACAAACTTTGTGTGCCAATGGTGAAACAACGCCATTGGTGCTCGTCTGGGGCGGCAGTCAGGGTTCGCGCAATATCAACGAGGCAATATGGCAAGCGCTGCCCGCCGTCCTACCCCATGCGCAGATTCTGCATGTGGTGGGCGAACGCGATTGGACAGACTGGCAGCATAAGTTACAACAGCCACCCGTCGAAGGCGCGCTTTGGAAACGCTATCATCCCGTGGCATATCTACACGAAGAAATGGCATTGGCACTGGCCGCCGCCGATCTGACTGTAGCACGGGCGGGGGCCAGCACATTGGGTGAATTCCCCGTTGCCCGGCTACCCGCGATTCTTGTACCCCATCCAGGGGTCAACCAGTTGCAGAATGCCGAGCAACTGACCAACTATGGGGGAGCCGTACTGATTGCAGATGAGACATTGCACGAACAGTTGGCGACGACGTTGCTACGCTTGATCCAAGCGCCGATGCAACGCCAATCCATGGAAGCGGCACTGGCCTACATCGCCAAGCCCGATGCGGCCCAGGCGATTGCCGAACAGCTTGTCCAGCTAGTCCAGGCTAGATAAAGAAGTATCACACCATAATCCTATCTCAAGGAAAGACAACTCGCCCGTTATGACTGAGCAACTGGGCATTCTGATTACGCTACTTCTCTATATTTTATTCTTTGCTTGGATTGGGTATCAACGCGGCAGCAAGCGGGAAGCCATTGTGGCGATTACGGCGGTGTTGGCCTGGATTGTGCTGCAAGAAGGCGGCGATATTTTTGTACGGATTATCAACCTGGGCAGCAAGTTTGTGGCCTTTGTGCGTGCCGGTGGGCTGGGGGCCAATCCCGATGCCGCGTTCGGGGCGCTGGGCGATGCGCCGCCCTGGGTCACAGCCGACCAGCGTGATGAGTTTTTGTTTATTCTCTGGGTGATTGTCTTGCTATTAGCCTATGTCGTTAGCAACCTGAAGCCCTTTGCCAAAGGCAGCAAATCCGATGGCTGGGCAGTCTTGCTGGGGATCTTCAACGGGCTGATGTTTGCAGCGATCTTATTGCCCAGGTTGGCCACCCTGGTAACGCCGGTTGTCAACGAGGCCGGGCAAATAGAGCCAATCGGAATCGACAATTTCTTTGGGGTTTTGCGCAGTGGCTTTGGTTTGGTACAGGAGAGTCTAGGTGGACTTTGGGGCTTCTTTGAACCGGCACAACGGTCAATCTTGTTACTCGTGTTGTTAACCATCTTTTTATTGCTGGCCGCCAGTACGCTTAAGAGTAGCTCGAAAAAGCCAAGCCCAAGCAGCGCAGAAAAGAGAAGCTGAGCAGCATGGTGCCAATTGAAGTCATCTTTGGTGTTATTGTTATCTTCATTACGTTCGTGGCGCTGGCCCGTGGTTATCCTAGGGAATTGGGCAATACTGTCATCATTTTGGCTACGATATTTGTCTTAAGTTTTTTGGAAACACGGATTATCAGTCTGTTTGGTCGGGTCAGCGGCGGGGACGGGCAAGCGGCCAATTTATTACTCAGCAGCTTGTTTGAGTTGGGCTTTATCAGCACCGTCTTTGCCAGCTATGCTGGCATTACCTTTGACTTTCCAGGGCGACCGCTCTCCGCCCCGGTGGGCCCGCTGCTGACGCTGGCCATCGGGTTGCTCAATGGCTATTTGATCGCAGGCACGCTTTGGTATTATCAAGACCGATTTCAATATCCGACCCAACTTTTGGGGCTGATTCAATTGCCGCTAACTACGGCCAGTCAATCACTGGTCGCAGTCCTGCCGCAGAATCTTTTTGAATCACCCGTCTACTGGATGATCCCAGTGGCCGTGTTGATTATTTTGCGGGTGCGCGGGTAATCACATAGCATCAACAATGAAGCAGGAACTAGACAACATGGCGACCACAGATTTACGCACAACAGATACGCAGGGGTGGCAGCACCGGCTAATTGCCAAAGATCCGAGCCTGCGTGTGCATCTGCTGGGAATTGGCGGAGCGGGGCTGAGCGCCATTGCCAAGGTACTCTTGGAAATGGGCTTTCAGGTCAGCGGCAGCGATCGGCAATTGGGCGCGCATACGCAACGCCTGGCCGCGGCGGGCGCAACCCTCTTTGGCGAACAGCGCGCCGAGAATTTAGCGGCCCTGGTCGCGGCCCGCCCCGATCTGGTGCTCATCAGCAGCGCGATTGCCGGGGCCAATCCAGAGTTGCAGGCCATACAGGCGGCGGGTATTCCGGTGGTCAAGCGCGATGATTTCCTGCCCGTTTTGCTCACCAATCGCAAGTTGATTGCGGTGGCAGGCACGCATGGCAAAAGCACAACCACGGCGATGATTGTCAAAGTGCTGCGCGAGGCGGGAATTGATGTCGGCTATATTATCGGGGCGGACTTGCCGGGCTATGGCAATGCGGCGGCGGGATCGGCAGCCCATTTTGTCTTGGAAGCCGACGAATATGATCACATGTTTCTGGGCCTGCGCCCAACCATCGCCGTGATCACCAATGTGGAATGGGACCATCCAGACTGCTACCCAACGCCCGAAAGCTTTCAAGCGGCCTTTGCCCAATTCATTGACAAAGTCGCGCCGGATGGGTTCATCATAGCCTGTGAAGATGATCCAGGGGCAGAGCAGTTGCGGCTGGAACGCCCCATGACCGACAAGCGCTGGATCACCTATGGCTTGACTACCGCCGCCGATATTTTTGCGCTGCACCCCACCATGATCGGCGATCAGGGATATAGTGCTGATCTATACTGGTGGAATGCACCGCGCGGACAGTTGCGGCTGCAAGCGCCTGGGCTGCACAATGTGCGCAATGCCTTGGCCGCGCTGGCTGTCGCCTGTACGTGTGATACGCCCTTTGAAAGTGCAATCGAAAGTCTCTGGGGCTTTCATGGCATTTCTCGCCGCTTTGAGCTGGTCGGCGAGACGGCGGGCGTCACGATCATTGACGATTATGCCCACCATCCGACAGAGGTGCGGGCCACGCTGGCGGCGGCGCGTAGTCGCTATCCGCAGCGTCGGATTTGGGCGATCTTTCAACCGCATACCTTTAGCCGAACACGCACACTGCTAGCGGATATGGCAGACAGTTTTGGCGATGCCGATGCCGTGATTGTCACCGATATTTACGCGGCGCGCGAGGTAGACGATGCGACCATCTCCGCTGCGGATCTGGTGGCCGCCAGTACACATGCGCACATTCAACACATTGGCGCGTTGGCCGCGGTCACCGACTATTTGACCGAGTTGGTCCAAGCGGGTGATGTCGTCATTACCATGGGGGCGGGCACGAGCAATCAAATTGGCCGCACGCTCCTACAACAGTTGGAAAAGTAGACAATGCAGACTTTTGCAGCGAGCAACACGGAGATCAACCCAGAAATCGACACACGCACGCCCCAAGCATTGGGCATTGAAATCACCCGCAATGTGCCATTGGCACCGCTGACGACCATGAAAGTGGGCGGCGCAGCGGACTATTATGCCCGGGTACAGACGATCGATCAGTTGCTCAAGTTGGTGCGCTGGGCGCATAGCGTCTCCCTGCCCTATTTTATGCTCGGCGGTGGGAGCAACATTTTGATCAGCGATGCCGGTATTCGCGGGCTGGTGATCGAAAATCGCTGTCGCCAAGTACGAATAGATGAAGCGCCCTGCTGTGATTTCCCACGCGACGATCGGCCCTATTTAATGGCCGAAAGCGGGGCGGCAATGGCCGGGGCAGCCCGCGTCAGTGTGCGCAATGACTTGCATGGTCTGGAATGGGCGGTGAGTGTGCCAGGGACAGTAGGCGGTGCGGTGGTGGGCAATGCCGGCGCACATGGCGGCGAAGTCAAGGACAATCTAGAAGATGCGCTGTTGATCGATGCGCAGGGCGAGGTCCGTGAGTACAAAATCGCTGATTTCCGCTATGCCTATCGCGATAGCAGTCTCAAGCGCTTGCAGCCATTGGTGGCCGGGTTTAAGCCAGTGATCTTAAATGCCAACTTTCGTCTGCAACGTGCCGATCCCACCGAAATTGCAGCACGGGCCGAGCGCTTTCTCCAACATCGCCGCCGCACGCAACCCGTGGAACCGAGCTTGGGCAGCACCTTTGTCAACCCGCCGGGTGATTATGCCGGCCGGCTGATCGAGGCCGCAGGACTCAAAGGAGCGCGTGTGGGCGGCGTTGAAGTCAGTCAATTGCACGCCAACTTTATCATTAACCGGGGGGGCGTGGGCAAGGCAACGGCAGGCGACGTGATGGCGTTGATCGGGCAGATCCAACAGACCGTAGCCGAACGCTGTGGGGTCGAGTTGGAATGCGAGATCCAGCTGGTGGGTGAATGGTAAATTAACGGCAAATCACGCCGCTTATCGTACCCAATCGTTCACACTATCGTCTTCTTTTTCAGAAAATTCGATGCAATCAATGCTAGATATATCTACTGCAATTCATACTGACCAATCCGAAAAGATGAAGGAATTTGCAATGCAGAATCAACGTTCCCTCCGTGTGGGAGTGCTCTTTGGCGGACGTAGTGGCGAGCATGAAGTTTCGCTGAATAGTGCGCGCAATGTCATGGACGCGCTGGCCAAAGCGGGGCATACCGTCATTCCGATTGGCATCACACCACAGGGTCATTGGTTAACCACCGAAAATCCATTGGCATTGCTGACGGGGGAGACCGCGCCTTCGCCGCTGCTGGCCCAAACGATCACCCTCAACGGTAAGCACAATGGCTCAACCAATGGGACAGAAAACGGGCATGATGCATGGGCACTGCTGCCCCATCCGCAAACCAATGCGCCATTGCCCCAGATTGATGTGATCTTCCCCGTCCTCCATGGAACATATGGAGAGGATGGCACTGTGCAAGGATTACTCGAGATGGCGAATTTGCCCTACGTTGGCTGTGGTGTGCTGGCCAGCGCGGTGGCCATGGATAAGGCCATGGCCAAGGCACTCTTTGCCCAGGCCGGTTTGCAACAGGCCGCCTATCAAGTTGTCCTGCGGCGGCAATGGCGCGCCACCCCCGCAAGCATCACCACGACGCTGGAAGCGACCCTGCCTTACCCTATGTTTGTCAAGCCAGCCAACCTGGGCAGCAGTGTTGGTATCAGCAAGGTACACGATCAAAGTGAGCTAGCCCCTGCCCTCGACTTGGCATGTCGCTATGATCGCAAAGTGGTGGTGGAAGCGGGCATCCCCAACGCACGCGAAATCGAAGTGAGCGTGCTGGGCAATGACGAACCCATAGTTAGCATTGCTGGCGAGGTCGTGCCTGTCAATGAGTTCTACGATTATGAGGCCAAATATTTAACCGACGCCAGCAAGTTGCTAATTCCCGCGCCGATTAGCGCCGAGATGACCGCGCAAATCCAAGCCATGGCACTCAAGGCCTTTCGGGCTGCCGACGGATCTGGATTAGCACGGGTCGATTTTCTGCTGGACGAGGCAAGCCAAACGCTCTACTTAAATGAGATCAACACCATGCCTGGCTTTACCCGCCACAGCATGTATCCGAAGCTGTGGGAAGCGACCGGCATTCCGTATCCCGAATTGGTCGATCGCTTGTTGACACTGGCCCTAGACCATTACGCCGACCGCTTGCAAAACGCCACAACACGCGCGTAATTCATTGTAAGCAAAATTATGATGGATTAAGATGCGGTTGTAGGTGCGGTTTGTAACCGCACATTCTGCATTGACCAAGCCTGTGCGGCTACAAACCGCACATTCTGCATTGACCAAGCCTGTGCGGTTACAAACCGCACCTACGTTAAATCATCAAAACTTGCGTTACGACGACGTTTATTCCAGAGAACAAGACCAAGGTGACAATGTTTCTTTGCCGTACGCTACGACAGGAGCAACAATGAGTTTCTTGGCGCGCACTATCTTTGCCCGCTCAAATGCAACGCGTTCGCGCAAAGAGCAAGCGCCCAAAACGCGTACGCCCAAAACGCGCACGGCCAAAGCGCAACCGGCCAAAACAACGACGCCAACCGCGCCAACCGCCAAGCGGCGGGGCGGCCAATCATCGCTCTTGTTGTCGAACACAGCCCAATTGCGCGGCGGCGAACCCAGTACACAGCAGGATGCGCAACGGCGGGCCAAGCGCCGACGGCAGGCCGTACGCCAGTTCCGTCAGGTTGAAGCGGCGCTTGGGCGGGTACAGTTGCCCAAGTTGGATAAGTTGCGGCTGCAATGGCCAACGCGGTTGGCCCTCAGCAACTGGCAAGCCAGCAAGTTGCTTAGTCTGTTGTTGCTCAGTGCGATCATTGGATTACTGGTTTGGGTACACAACGATGCCCAATGGTTTATTTATCGCGAAGATGTCACCTTCAATCAGCTCACCTATGTGGACGGCGATGAGCTTTACGAACAGAGCGCCATAGACAGTTGGAATATTTTCTGGCTTTCGCCCAGCGCCATCCGCCAGCGGTTGATCGCTTTGCCCAAGGTGGCCGATGCCCAGGTCACGTTGCAACTGCCGCACCGGGTGGTGGTCGATATTCAAGAAGAGCAACCGGTGGCGTTGTGGGTCACGCAAGATGGCAATTTCTGGTTATTGCCCGATGGCACCGCCCTGCCCGAACCGGAGCAAGGGAAAGTGGATCTGCTACAAATCATCGATCCCCTGCGCGAGGCCCGAACATGGGGTGAGCCGGCACAAGTCAATATGGATCCGGCAACGCTGCAAAGTACGCTCGCTGTCGCCACCTATATGCCCGCGGTTGACCAGATCTATTTCAACAAGGGTTATGGGCTCAATTTCCATCTACCGGATAGCAGTGTCTGGGTCTACTGGGGTGACGGGCAAAATATGGAAAGAAAGTATACGAATATTATAGCCGCCGAACGTCACCTGCGCACGGCAGCTATCCAACCCAATATTATTGATGTACGTTTCGATAAACCGGTGCTGAAATAGTTTTCCGTAGACCAACACAAAATCAGCGCTGCAGGCCAAGTCGTATCTGTCATCTAAACTTTTCGCCGTTTACACGATAATAAACGGTGCGGAGTATAGCAAAGGGATCACCCGTGCAAGAGATTATTTCTGCGATTGATATTGGCACCACCAAAATATGTACGCTAACCGCCGGTGTGACCCATGACAGCTTGGGCAACTTGGCCTTGCGCATTTTGGGCGAAGGCCAAACGCCCAGCCGGGGCATTCGGCGCGGTGTGGTGGTCAATGTGCAAGAGGCCACCGCCGCCATTTCCGAGTCCGTAGAACGCTGTGAAGCGGATATGGGGCAGCGGGTGGTCAGTGCCTATGTGGGCATTGCCGGCAGTCACATTGGCACACTGAATAGCAAAGGGGTTGCGCCGATCGACCGACGCCAAGGCGTAACGAGTATGGACATGCAGCGGGCGTTGGAAGGGGCGCGTGCGGTCGCCTTACCGCAAAATCAGGAGGTTATTCATGCGATTGCTCGTCAATGGACGGTAGACGGCCAGGGCAATGTCCAGCAGCCCATGGGCATGACGGCCTATCGTCTGGAAGTAGATGCCCACATTGTCACAGGGAGCAGCACCGCGGTGAATAATCTGGTACAATGTGTAATGGCCCACGGCATTGATGTGGACGAACTGGTGTTGGAGCCGCTTGCCAGCAATCGTACAGTGTTGCGGCCCGAAGAACGACACATGGGTGTGGCGGTCGTCGATATTGGTGGCGGCACCACCGATGTTGCGGTCTTCATCGAAGAGGGTCTTTGTCATACGCAAATTCTTGACTTAGGCGGCAATCATCTCACCAATGATCTAGCCGTTGGCCTACATGCGCCCTATGAGACTGCCGAAGAATTAAAGGTGCGCTATGGCAATGTGTTGCCAGAACGGGTAGCCGCCGACGAAAAAGTGTGGGCAGCCGTCTTTGGCGAAAAAGCAGAACGCAGCTTTAGCCGTCAATTTATTTGTGAAGTCTTGGAATCGCGGGCGACAGAAATGTTTGAAATTATTCGCGAGAAATTGGAAACCAGCGGTTACTATGCCAAGTTGCCAGCAGGATTGGTGCTCACCGGCGGTGCCAGCCAGTTGGCCGGTCTCAGCGAATTGGGGCGCGAAATTTTGCAGATGCCAGTGCGCATTGGTGCACCGACCACCAATCTGCCAATTACTGGCCTGAGCCGTAAGCTATTGACACCCGCCTATGCCACCAGCATTGGCCTACTACTGTGGGGGTTGGAAGGCGAAAACCGATTGTGGTGGCGGCGCTACGATGGTGAATCCGCCAATGGCAAGTCGGCATGGATTGGCAATACCATGCAATGGCTGCGCAATCTGCTGCCGGATTGAGGAGAACGTCTCAGTCATTGCAACAATTACGACAATACAGTGACAGTGCATTATTTTGTAACTTATGTTATGCAGGTGTAATGACAAGCTGTGTAGGGGCATGAGGTCGGCGGCGGATCAACCTTTGGCAAGAGTTGTGACTTCATTCGCCGCCGACCTCGTGCCCATCCTTGCACAATGATCCAGGTCAAGACGGGCACGAGGGGCTGGCGGCGAAAAAAATCACGGGACAAATGAATGTTTGATCCGCCGCCAGCCCCTCATACCCCTACCTTGCGTAACTTGCGTAACTTGGGCAAGCGCACGACTTTTGTGTTTTCTTGTTACAGAGCAATACAGAGCTTTAAACCGCAGAACTTTTTTGTATTTATAGTAGGTAAGGAGACAATATTATGGCAGACAAGAACAACCCCCAGTTTGTAGAGAACTTTGCTAGCATCAAGGTGATCGGGGTCGGTGGTGGCGGTCAGAATGCGGTCAATCGTATGATCGACGAGGGCATTCAAGGCGTTGAGTTTATCTCCGTCAATACCGATTCGCAAGCCCTGATGCTCTCTGCCGCGCCGGTTCGCCTACGCATTGGCGACAAACTGACCAAGGGGTTGGGTTCGGGCGGCAACCCCGAAATTGGCCAACGGGCCGCCGATGAGAGCCGCGAAGAGATTGCCGAGATTATCAAAGGCTCAGACATGGTCTTTGTGACGGCGGGCATGGGCGGCGGCACAGGTTCTGGCGCAGCTTCGGTGATCGCCAGCGTTGCGCGCGAGCAAGGTGCGCTGACAATTGGCGTCGTGACCCGCCCCTTCTCCTTTGAAGGCAGCCATCGTCGCCGCACAGCCGAAACTGCGCTCAAGGATTTGGCCCAGAATGTGGACACACTGATTGTGATCCCCAACGACCGTCTGTTGCAAGTGGTCGATAAAAAGATTGGCATCAACCAAGCCTTTCGCGCCGCCGATGATGTGCTGCGCCAGGGCATTCAAGGCATCTCCGAATTGATCACCATTCCTGGCTTGATCAACCT
>DAOTTR010000022.1:0-36467 GCA_034437715.1 Caldilineaceae bacterium | reverse complement strand
CAAGTTGTGACCTTGAAATACTGCGCGTAATCATCGATTTTTTGAACTGACCAGCGTGTGTTTCGATTATGTTGCATTGATGATTTGAAGCAAAAATGGCAAGCTACATGCCACTTAGTTTCTGTCCAAGAATAACATGGATGATTTTAGACAGATTTACTTGGGTAACATCACGTAAATTAGCTACTTTATTTCTGGACAGACACTTAGGCCATTTCAAAGAATAAAGTATCCAGGGGCGGCTTGCCGCCGCCCGTTCGCAGCGAGCCAAACGCGGGGCGGCTGCAAGCCGCCCCTACGCATGATTTTGTTGGGCAAGCGCTGGATCCTTATTGCTTTGCAAGCGCCTAAGTTGATTGATGAACAGAAACATTCCGATACTTAAAGCCAAGACAAGCCTTATGTCATACCAATGATTTCTCAAAAAATTCATCTTTTTCCCTATGATTTAAATTACTCAGAACTTACGCACTGGCCAGAGCTTTAGGGTCTACCAGACCCTAAAGCTCTCTGATGGCGCAATCAATTTGTGTAAGTCCTATTACTTTCTGCGACGTGCATTTCCTAGCTGCTGGCGCTTGCGCGAATCGCCTTTTGGGCCAGGAGGGCATAGTGGGGCTTGCATTCGGCGAGCAGACCGAGGAGGCGCGGGGGAAAGGGTTCGCTTTTGGCGCGGTAGGTTTCAAAGCCAGTAGATTGATGCACGCTGCGATACCAATATTTTGCCCAGATGCCATCTTCGGGCCGCGCCCCGGCTGGCCACCGAAGCATGTTTTCTTCAAAGGGAATGCCAATCTGTGCACAGAGTTGGTTGAGCACACTGCGCGGATCCAGGAGTAATTGCTTGGATTCGATCACGGGCGGCTGTTGCCCAAGCGCCAGCAACTGGCGATAGAGCGCCGACTGCATGGCCAAGCCTGTATCGCGCAAAATCGGCTGGGCCAAATTCTGCGCCAACGAGGGCAACATCTGTACCGGATCGCGAATCAGCAACACATTGACCGTGGCGGCCAAAAAGTCCTCGCGCACATCGACCAGGTGATGGGCCATCTGCTTGAGAAAAAGCACGGGGCGGTCACAGGGGGCGAGGATCACGTCGCGGATCACCCGTTCACCATCGCCGATCATATCATCCATAACTTCTTGTTTGCCAGGATGATCGGCCCCAGAGACGCGCAAGTAGTGGGCGTAGAGTGGCTCATCGACCACGCGCGTATCGTTACGCTGGGCAAAGGCATACATGAGCGCCGTGGAAATATTGCGTGGGCCAGACCAGACGTTGATGCGGACAGTTGACATGATAACGTGGGGTAGCAGGTCACGTGCGGAGCGAGCAGAGCGGGTGACGCAAGCCTCACCCGCTCTGCTCGCCATTAACTTTCTGGGAAATTGATCGTAGCGCTCAGACCAGGGAAGTTGAAGATCAATTGCAATTGTTGCAATTGGCCTGCCATCTCCGGTCCGGCAAAGGCCCCGGCGAGCGTCAACAGATTGGTGATCTCGTTGGCGTTGGACCATTGCAGGTAGGGCAGCGTATTGCCGTTGACCTGTAGCAACAGGCCGTTGTTCACCGTTTTGACCCCCATACTCTGGATGCCCAGACCCGCAATGCTTTCCATCTGATCAGCGGGCAAAGCCAAGGCGGCTGGCTGGAGACCAATTATATTGAGCATGAAGGGGGCAATGCCACCAATCGCCACGCTGCCATCGGCAGCATAATCCAGCGTCAAATTGATACTGGCTTGGGCGGCTTGGGCAGCATCAAAGGCGCTTAGGGCCGCGGCACTGTTGAGCGCTGCGCCGCTAGTTGCCAGTGGAATGACTTGTTCACCCGCGGGCACTGGCATCTGTAACGCCAAGCCGACACCCAAGTTGGGCAGTAGCGGCGTCAAGGTGGTTAACATGCTGGCATCTGTGCCCAAACCGGTTAAGGTTTCGGCCAGGGCATTCATGGCATCGCCATTCCAGATGATCGCGGGGAGGGGTGTGCCGTTCATATAAATCCGCAGCACATTGGGTTGATTGCTGACCTGGATGTGCTGGATATTGGCGGCGGTAAACTTGCCAATCGTCTCGGCACCCAGCGATAGCGCCGAGAGATCGGTGCCCAGCGCGCTGCCAAGCTCGGCCACAGGCATGCCCAGCAGACTGGCTTGGCCTTCGGCATCATATTCAACCAGGATGGACGGTAGATCCACATAAAGTGTATCACTGCTGGCGCTGGCTGCCGTGCCGGCACCGGCGCGCGGCGCACAACCGGCTATGGTGAGCACTGCCACCAACACAAGCGTGAAGAATAGGGAGCGTTTACTGTTCATGATCATAACACTATTCCCTTTGCTGATAAAGTTCGCATAGTTTTGATTGCGCTTTGCGAGAGATTGTGGACAGTATACAGACCATGCCGAAAACATTTACAGATGTAAAACCAGCTGGATAATGTTGGACGGTGGTTTCGTAGACTGTGTTGTAAATTTTGTTTGTAGTTTACCGTGAAGTTGCATTCTTGCCAAGTACCCAATGGGCAGTACGGCAATTGATCGTACAATGGTCGAGCGCATTGCGGGATGGCACCGGTTCAATAACGGCGCAACTGGATCGCATGTGGTTGGCAGCATCGCGCCCGGGGGCACCCGAACCGACGCCTGTTATCCAAAATTCTTGTTGAACCTCAATAACTTGACTGCGATATCCTCCCGTGCTGTCGCTGAATGCTTTTACCTGTTAGACAATTTGATTGTACAACGTCGTCTCGCCGCGCCATAAACGCGCCAGGTTTTCGAGCAGAATATCAATGACATTTTCCTCATAGCGCCGTGTTTCACCAGCGGTGTGCGGGGTGAGGATCACATTCTCCATGGCCCACAGCGGTGACGCCGCTGGCAGCGGTTCTTCCCACGTACAATCGAGCCCGGCGCCGGCGATCTGGCCTTGTTGCAGGGCCGCGATCAGCGCCGGTTCGTTGACGACCCGCCCGCGCGCCATGTTGATCAGATAGGCGCTGGGTTTCATGGCCGCCAAGGCCGTCGCATCGATCAAGCCTTCCGTTTGCGGCGTCAGGGGACAGGTGAGCGCCACATAATCTGCACGTGGCAGCAATTTCAGCAGATGATCAGTTGCGTGGACTTCATCCGCCGTGGCGCCCGCTGTGGCCGGATTGCGCTTGACGCCGATCACATGCATGTCAAATGCCTTGGCCAACTTAGCCAGCCGCGTGCCAATGTCACCCAGCCCGACAATCAGCAGCGTCTTGCCGCCCAACTCATCTTCACGGATCGTCAGATCCGATAACATGCCGCGCCAAAGTTGTTTCTGCTGGTTGTCGCGCCCAGTATGAATGTGGCGCGCAAAGGCGAGGATCTGGGCGATGGCATGTTCACTGACGGCGTTTTTGTTGACCCCGCGCGCACTGGCCAGGCGAATGCCGCGTTGCTGTAGCGCGGCTTTGTCAAATTGATCAACCCCGGCCCCAATCGCCTGGATAAAGCGCAGCTTGGGCGCGCGATCGAGCAATTCATTGTGCCAAAAGCCCGAGACGACGAACACATCTGCCTCGGCGATGCGGGCGCGCACTTCGGCGGGTGTCCAGACTTGGAAGTGGGGAATGCCAGTGGCGCGCGCATCAAACCGTGCCGCCATTTGATAAGCTACGTGGGCAAAGCAGATCGTAAGCGCGGTTTGGTCGGGAAAGGGTTGCTGTTGCATGGTGCGTCCCGGTGAATGATGTCCGTTGATGGTGGCTGAATGGTTCATAATATTATTTGTGGGCTTACACAAATTGATTACGCCACCAGAGACCTTTAGGGTCTGGCAGACCCTAAAGGTCTGAGCAGTGCATAAGTTCTGCATCCGTTACTCTACCGAATAAGCGCGAAATTGTCAAAAGAGTTTTTTGTCGCTCTTGGGATTGGGCTGAATGGGCAACTCTTACTGCAACGCCTTGCTCTCTGCATCTATAATACCCGGAGAACAGATACCCAATGCCCAACGAGGAGTTGCCTACCATGAATAGCCACAGTTTTTGGAGCTATATTGCCTATGATCCCGACAAGGGCAAACCCCAGGTTGATCGGAAATTGTTGCGGCGCATCTTTACCTATGCGCGCCCCCATGCCAAGTCGGTGGCCATTGTGCTGGTCACGATTGTGGCGATTTCGTTGCTCGAATTGATCCCGCCGCTGCTCTATCGCGATCTGATCGACAACGTGCTGCCCAATCGCAATGTGACGCGGCTCAATTGGCTGGCCTTGGGCATGATCGGGATTCCCCTGCTCAGCGGCCTGATCAATATTGTCCAGCGCCATTTCAGTGCACGCGCCGGCGAAGGCATCATCTTTGATTTGCGCCAGCAGATGTATGACCATCTACAAGGCATGGGGCTGCGCTTTTTCACCGATACCAAAGCCGGTGAGATTATCTCGCGCTTTAACAACGATGTGATCGGTGCCCAGAATGCGATCACGGGCACGGTGCCCAATGTGGTCACCAACACGGTGACGCTGGTTTCGACACTGGTGGTAATGATCTCGATTGAGTGGCGCTTGGCCGCGCTGGCGCTGATCGTGTTGCCGCTTTTCTTGCTGCCGGCGCGCCGGGTGGCGGGTCTGTTCCGCACCATCCGGCGCGAAGCTTCCGAGCAAAATGCCACAATGAGCACGATTGTCAATGAAACGCTGACGATCAATGGCGCGCTGCTGGTCAAAACGTTTGGGCGGCAGGCCTACGAAGGGGGCCGCTTTCGTACAGCCAACGCTGCTGTGCGCGACATCGGTATTCGGCGGGCGCGCGTGGGGCAACTTTTCTTTATGGGCATGAGCATTGCCGGTACATTGGGCACGGCGCTGATCTACTGGGTGGGCGGCCATCTGGTGCTGAGTGGTGCCATCAGTGTAGGCACGATTGTGGCCTTTGTGGCCTATCTTTTTCGCCTCTATGGGCCGATTTCGGCGTTGACCAATGTGCAGGTGGAATTTGCCACGTCGATGGTCAGTTTTGAGCGGGTCTTTGAATACCTGGACAAGCCGTTGGAGATTGTCGACGCGCCCGATGCTATCACCTTGACGGAGACGGATACCAAAGGGCATGTACGCTTTGAGACGGTTTCTTTTACCTATCGCCAGGCACAACCCGCTGAACTGCCGCCTGAGCTACCAGTCATGAACAGCTTACCTATCAATGGTCTCGGCCATGAAGGTCTCGCCCATGAACTTAGGGATATGCTAGAGGAAAGTGCCTCGACGGCACGCCGTCAACATGCGTTGACGAATGTTTCCTTTGAGATGCAACCGGGGCAACTGGTCGCTTTGGTCGGCCCCAGCGGCGCGGGCAAAACGACGATCACCTATCTGCTGCCCCGCCTCTACGATCCAACCGCAGGCCGTATTACGCTGGATGGCCACGATTTGCGCACGATCAACCTGCCCTCACTGGCCCAGCAGATGGGCATGGTGACTCAGGAAACCTATCTGTTTCACGACACGATCCGCGCCAATCTGCTCTATGCGCGGGCGGATGCCACCCAGGAAGCGGTAGAAGCGGCCTGTCGTGCCGCCAATATTCACAATTTTATTGCGAGCTTGCCCGAAGGCTACGCGACCATGGTGGGCGAACGGGGCTATCGCCTGAGTGGCGGCGAAAAACAGCGCATTGCGATTGCGCGGGTGATCCTCAAAAACCCGCGCATTCTCATTTTGGATGAGGCAACGGCCCATCTGGATTCGCAGAGCGAGGCGCTGATCCAGGCGGCGTTGGAGCCGCTGTTTCAGGGGCGAACCAGCTTGGTCATCGCCCATCGTCTATCCACCATCCTGCGTGCCGACAAAATTCTGGTGCTGCGTCAAGGGCAACTGGTGGAACAAGGCACCCATCACGAACTACTGGCGCAAGGGGGGCTGTATGCCGAGCTCTATGAAACACAGTTTCGCACGGCGGAAGAAATGCGCGCGCTGTCAGCAGAGTTGGGAAACGAATTGAACGGATAAGGGCGCGCCCATCCGTTCCTAAACTATCCAGTAGAACAGATTTTGGGTACTAGAGATTATTCCGATTTGTTATTTCGGCGTTCCCGGTAGTGAATGCGATTGACAGTGAATGCGATTGACCTGAATCGTACGCCAACGTTAAATTCGTGTTGAATGAATTCAACACCTGCGACGGGAAACGTGTTTAAATACGTTTTCTATCCTAGTACAGTTGGGCGTAGATACCACGGCAGTTAATAAGGCACGTTACTCGTGTACATCATGGTAAAAATAGGGTACCTTATTTACGCCGGGATCTACTAGGCTCTGCATTCATTCAGAGCAGCAGGTGATGAAATTTAACATTGTCGTAATAGTTACATTTCGGTAACAAAACCAAGTGCAATTGTTCTTGTAGGTGCGGTTTGTAACCGCACAAGTCAGCATCGACCGCGATTGTGCGGTTACAAACCGCACCTACGAATGCACAAAATTAAATCGGAATAAGGTCTACTATAATCCGCTCCTAGAATCCGTTGACAGCGCGCACCACTTTCACGCGCACTTCTACGGTGCCCCACTGATCTGTCGATAGCCTATCGCCACCCAACTGGTAGCTGCGCGTTACTGGTTCGCTCGGTGCTATGTTGCGGGGTTGTCCACCGCGCATAACGGGGGTCGGTTCGGTGCGTGTGGGCGTTTTGCCTTGCAGCAAGTGGTCGAAATTGGCTTCTTGCGTGGTGGCAAATACCTTCAGGATTTCTTCGGCGTGTGCTATACCAGCGGGCAATCGCATAACAAACTGCTGATTGGGATCAGTCGTCCGGCCCAATGTCACTGTCTGCTGGCTTGCGACTGCTACATTGGCCCCCGCGATCTGTGGATAGAGGCGGTTGACATCGCCATCATAGCCCAGTTCCAGCAGTGTAAAGTAGAGTGGTCGTGGGTCGCGATTGGTAATGTTGAGGACAAACGGTTGGTCGATGGGGATCACGACATTGCCCGCGCTATCGGTGGTCAGTGGCGCGGTTTGCAACGCCTGGTCATTGGGCGACATGATCAGCCGTTCGAGCTTGACTTCAATGGCCAGCGCTATTTCGCTGCCAGCTTCACTGGCAATCCCCTGCACCTGGGTTTGGTTCAAGCGATGGAATAGGTCGCGCACCACCGGCTCGAGATCGCTGGCCTGAAAGGGGCGGCGATAGCGATTGAGGTCACGCAAATTGTAACTTTGATAGATCTGCTGGCCGCTGCCATCTTGCAGTTGCAAGGTTTCGCCCACAAGCGCCAGTCGCAATGTCGCACGTTCACCGGGCAGGGCAAGCTCGATCTGTGGGCGAATATCCTCGTGCAACAAACGCTCGCGGATTGCTTTCAAAAACCAGCCCTCTGCTACCGCCAGGGCGAGCTTTGTCCGTTGGGATCCTTGACCAGCGCGATGCACTAGGGCACGCGCGCCCGGCGGTATGGCAACCCCTGGATCGGTCGCGGCGCGCCGGCAACCACTGCGCGCCGCTTCAACCGTCGCGACTTCCAGCATAGCCAGCGGTGGCTGCGTTGGATTGGTCGCGAGGGCGACATCAGGTGGATAGACATGGAGGATCGACCCAACACGTAGTCCATGTGCTTGGCCGCTATCGATCCAGAGCATGCCATCGTTCGCCGCAGTCACGGTCAGCCAGCGCGCTTGCTCGGCGCGTATGCCACCCAGAAAGAGCCGATCGCGGTCGCCTTCACACTGGGGCGTCTGGTCGCGATAGGCACTATTCACGCGGTGGTGCAACTGGTCATAGAGTTCGCGATAGCGCAATGGCTGCTGTGGGTCCATGGCGCGCAGCGTCTGTTGCAACCAGAAGCTGAGCACACCTTGTGCCTGTGGTGGGTCACCCAGCGCATCTTCACGCGCCTTTTCATCGTTGCGACAGGCGGCAAGCAACACATGGCCAAGCGCTCTCGGCTGTTGGCTGAGATCAATGGCTCCGCGCATGACGCGAACGGCACTCATGGTTCCATCGGGGGCTGGTTGTGGCCGTTCATCTGGCGCGCAACCACGGATATTGGTCATTGCTTTTTGATCACCGCGTGTGCCACTGCCCGAATGGCAACAGTCTAGAATCACTGTCACATTATCGGTGTAGGGGGCCAATTCGGTCAACCATCCCCCCAATTCCCAATCTTTGATATCATAGATGCCCGGCGTGCGACTGTCGTGGGGAATAATCGTTTCATCGAAGCCACTGGGTTTGTTGGCGGTACGCGCTTGGCTGCCGTGGCCGCTAAAGTAGAAGAGGATCGCCGGTTTCTCGCCAGACTGCCCGCTGGCTGCCCAGGCTTGGAGTGGTGCTAGCAAACGCAATTGAAAGGCTGTACGAATGGCGTGATGGGTGGCTTCTGCATCCAGCAAAGTTGTCATATTTTCGGCGGCGGCCCCAAAACGCGTTTGGAGCAATTCATGCATTGCTTTTACATCATGCACACAGCCGCGCAGATCGGGAACTGTATCACTCTTATACTGGTTAATCCCTATAAATAGTGCATAAAATGGTCGTTGTGGCATAATGGTAACCTCTTGGAAATTAACCTTACTCGGCTGTCGGGGTTTCGGGTAAAAGGAAGGCTTTATGCGTTTCTCTATTCAACGGCATTGGCGGCGCGTAACCTATCTGCTCTTTGGGGTAGGCTTCTGCTGGCTGGTGGGCGTGTCCACCGTTGTCGCCGCGCCACCCGCACCGCTGCCGCCCACGGTCGCCGACACACTTCAGCGCCTACAGGCGCAAGCCTCTAGCGCGATCACCGTCAGCGTGCATCCGGCGACTGGTGCTGTGCATTTTGTGCGGGTACCCCTGCAAGGTGATCTTCTGCCCGCGCTTGCCTATGATCAGCAGCGCCCACGCATTGAGCAATTAACGGCAAAATCGGCGCGCTTTCTGGCGCAATATGGTGCGCTCTTTGGGTTGGTCGATCCAGCGCATGAATTGCAGCTTATAGCCCAACAGACCGACGCGCACGCCTTTAGCCACTTTACCTACGCCCAGCACTATCAAACGATTCCAGTTTTTGGCGGCATCCTACGCACCCATTTTGATGGTGCTGGTAAGTTAACGGCGGTGAATGGTGTTGCCGTTCCCATCGATAATGTAAATACAACCCCCACCTTGTCCGCCGCGGCGGCAGAAATCCTCGCGCTTGCCGCTGCCCAAAGTGATTTCCAAAGTGATTTGTTGGGTGATTCGTTGGGTGCTCCATGGGAAGCAATCGCAGTGCGTGCGGCCTCTACCCAATTATACATCTTTCAACCCGGATTGCTCAAAGGCGCGAATGGCCCTCTTTATTTGGCCTATCGCGTTGAAGTGGTGAATGATACCTACACGCTGCGCCGTTTTCTTTTTGTAGATGCCCACACCGGCAAGATCTTGCTCAACCTGAATGGCATCCACGAGATGGAGCGTGCGATCGCCGAAGGGTCGCTGGCCAATCAAGTGTGGGATGAAGGCAATGGCGATCCAGAACCGATTCCTGGCGGTTGGGCCGGTGGCAACGCGGCGCAAATCACGGCTTGGAATGAGGAACTCGCGGGGGCCAAGGAGAGCTATCAGCTTTTTGGCAGTGTGACCAATGGGATCTGGCTCTCCTATGATGGCCAGGATGCAGTCATGCGCACGGTCAATAACGATCCGTCTATCTCCTGTCCCAACGCCAACTGGAACGGCGTTTCGACCAACTATTGTAATGGCGTTACCGGGGATGATACCGTCGCCCATGAGTGGGCACATGCCTATACCGAGTATACCAGTGGGTTGATCTATGCGTGGCAACCGGGCGCGCTCAATGAAGCTTTCTCGGATATTTGGGGCGAAATTGTCGATCTGCTCAATGGGCGAGGCAGCGATAATCCCAATAACCTGCGCACAGCCAACAGCTGTTCGACTTTGGGGTTTGGCGCGCCAGCGACCGACAACTCCTATCGCTGGCTTTTCGGTGAGGATAATTCGGCCTTTAACGGTGCCATTCGCGATATGTGGAATCCCACCTGCTACGGCGATCCTGGCAAGGTGACAGATGCCCAATATACTTGCGACGCCACTTTCAGCGATTCGGGTGGCGTTCATCGCAATTCGGGGGTGCCCAATCATCTCTTTGCACTGCTTGTCGATGGTGGCACCTATAACAATCGTACGGTCAACAGTATTGGTCTGACCCGTGCCGCTCACCTGCATTGGCGCGCCCAAAGTGTTTATCTTACGCCAACGAGTGATTTCTTTGATCATGCCGATGCTCTGGGCGCGGCTTGCACCGATCTGATCGGGCAGCCGCTCTATGCGCTGACGACCAATGGCCCGGCCAGTTGGGGCGCGATCGCATCGGAAACGATAACGGCTGCCCATTGTACGGCGCTTGCCGACGCCATTGCCGCGGTAGAGTTGCGGACACCCCCCAGCAAGTGCAATCTGACGCCACTCCTGGATCCCAGCGCGCCACCGCTCTGCACGTTGCCTGCTACGCCCACGCTTTTTCATACACAGGGTTGGGAGAATGGCTTGTCCGGTTGGAGCGTTGGCCGGCGCGCGTTGGCACGTCCCAATTCGTTTGGCATTCCCGATTGGTCAGTCGTTGGCAGCCTGCCCGATCAGCGCGCCGGGCAAGCTGCCTTTGGCCCAAACCCCCTCTATAATGGCGACAATTGTCAGGCGTTGGACGAAGCTGGCGTGATCTATCTGCAGAGTCCATCCATAACCGTGCCAGCCTATGCCACCTCCCCCCGCCTGGCGTTTGAACACTGGCTTGCCACCGAAGCCCGTTGGGATGGCGGCAATCTTAAAATTCGCGTCAATGGCGGCGCGTGGAGCACAATCGCGGCCAATGCCATACTGTTTAACCGCTATAACACTACACTGCAAAGAGCGAATCAAGGTAACACGAACCCGCTGGCTGGCGAGCCAGCCTTTACGGGCAGCAACAACGGCAGCGTGAGCGGCAGCTGGGGACAGACCCAAGTCAATCTGAGTGGTTATGCCCAGCCCGGAGATCGGGTGGAGTTGCGCTTTGAGTTGGGCAGCGACGGCTGTAATGGATTGGTGGGCTGGTATGTCGATGATGTGCAAGCCTACGCTTGTACCCTGCCGCCCGATCTAACGATTGCCAAGCAGGTCACACCCACAACCGCGTTGCCTGGTCAACCTGTTGCCTATACACTAACTGTCACCAATCTTGATCCGCTGCCCGCCAGCACCGTGGTTGTGACCGATGCTCTGCCCACGGGGCTTACTGTAGCGTCATTTAGCGCCGGGGGTACTCTGCTAGTCAATCCTCCACGCGTGGTTTGGGTCATCGACAGTTTGGATGCCGCGCAAACGCGATTGATTACCGTCACGGCCAATGTCAGCCCTACCTGGGCAACCGATGTGGCCCTGATCAATACGGCAGTGATGACCGCCAACAACGATGCCAACAGCGCGAATAACAGTGCAACAAGTACGCTTCTCGTCAAGGTGCCGCGCGTAGCAGTTGCGGCAAACAATCTGCGTGTATCTGAAGCAGCCGGCCAGGTGCCAATCACGCTGACCTTGAATGCGCCGAATCCGTATGCGCCAGTGCAGATCATCTATGCCACTCTCCCTGGTAGTGCCCAAGCGGTGACTGACTATGTGGCACGCAACGAGCATGTGACCATTGCCCCTGGCCTAACGACGGCGCTGATTTCGATCACCCTGGTCGCCGATGCACTGCCCGAAGCGGAGGAAACATTTCAGGTCACCTTGACCGCAGTGACAGGTGGCAAATTTGAGCAGAACACAATCACCCTCACCATTGTGGATGATGATATTCCCGGCCTCACCATTACGCCGCTAACGGGGATCACTGGAGAAGATGGCACCCACACAGATCTGACTGCTGTCCTAACCGCGCAACCCACTGCACCGGTGACGGTAAACTTTACCAGTAGCGATCCGCGTGAGGGTGTTGTGACACCCGCGCTTGTTTTCAGCCCGCTGCAATGGAACGTGCCGCAAACCGTTATGGTGACAGGGGTTGACGATGCGGTCGATGACGGCGACATGGCCTATACTGTAGCCGCCGCGCTCACCACGGCTGATCCTGCGTTTGCGGTGGTGGCACTGGTCACGGTGACGCTGATCAATGTGGACAATGATGTGGCGCGCCTGGCGGTGGCCCAAACGGTAGCTGCGCCCTCGGTCGCAATTGGGGCCGTTTTAACCTACACCTATGTCATCACCAATACTGGCAATGTCACCATCAGCCAAGTAAGTGCCGTGGATGATCGGCTGGGCGTCGTGCCGCTGTCCATTGAGACTTTGGCCCCCAATGCCAGCCTGCGCAGCCAGTTGACCTATACGATCACCATCACGGATCTGCCCGTTTTGGTCAATAGGGTCACGGTGCAAGGGCTTTCCACAGGAGGACATCCCGTGATTGGCCAAGCCCAGGCGCAGGTTAAATTGCTGGATGTCGCACTATCCCTTACCAAAACGATGGGCATTGTGGGGATCGAGCCTCCCTGTGCTTCCCTGGGTACGTTGCGTGTGCCCGTGGGGACAACGGTGCGCTACTGCTATAGGGTTGAAAATCAGGGCACGTTTGCTTTCACAACCCATACCCTGGTGGATGATCACCTGGGCAAGCTGCTCGATAGCGCGACCTTTGGCCTGGCACCCGGTGCCACCCATTCGACCAGCCTGACCACGACTCTGGGCGTGAGTACGACCAATATTGCAACCTGGACCAGCTCTTTCGTCTATACTGCCCTGGTGGATAGCGGAGTTTTGACCAAATCCCTGACCCTTAGCGCCAGCGTCGCGCTGACCGTCAATGTGTCTAGCGCGACCGATGACCAGGATGGTGATACCATTCCCGACAATGTCGAAGGCGCGTTGGATGTAGATGGCGACAATCTGCCCAACTTCCTGGACACCGATGCCGACAATGATGGTCTACCCGATCAGATCGAGGCAGGGCCCGATCCGCGCCAGCCGCGCGACAGCAATGGCAATGGCATCCCAGACTATCGGGAACCAAGCGGCGGAACAGAAGCGATCCAGCGCTTATTTTTGCCATTCGCCTTTCGGTAGACGAAGCCGTACAAAATAAAATAAGCTTGTCGACATAGTACGTCTAGGGCTGAAGCCACCGGGCTATGGGACAACGCCCACTAAAGTGAGCATAGAAGGAATCGTATGACTGAACGCTATCCTGTCACCTATCTTCCCTATCCCCCCTTGCTAGCTGGTTGGTTGGTGGCCAATTTGCTGGGCGGCGCGGTGGGTGGCGTGGTAGAAGCGCGCTTTGAATTTCTTGGCACACTCGTACTCATGGGCAGCGCGGTGGGTCTGGCACAGTGGCTCTTGCTGCGGGGGCGTCTGCCGCGGGCGGGCTACTGGGCCTGGGTAATGGCGTTGGGCTGGCCACTGGCCAATCTGCTTTGGATTGCGATCGGCGATCGCTTTGCACCCCTGATCCAGGCCTTGACCGACCATGGGTGGCTGTGGGAAGTTTTCTGGCTGAATGCGTTGCGCATGCCGGTCATCCTGGGAAGCATCAGCATTTTGCAGGCATTGGTACTGGCGACGCGGTGGAGAGCGTTGCCACGCTGGTTGCTGGCGAATCTGGTGGGGGGCGCGGTGATGGGGGCGATCTCTGCAACAACCTGTCTGGTTGCCTGCGCGGCCACAACGCAAATCGCTGGTACCCTTGCCACCGGCGCATTGCTCGGCGCGCTGAGTTGGAGTGGCTATGCGCTGATCACGGGGCCGATGCTGCTCTCCTTGGTGCGGCAATCGAAAATTTGAATGGGTCGTACAAGTATCCGACAAGTATCCAACTGTGTCCGTTGTCGGGTGCATTTCGCTTTGGCGCGTTTTGGTTTATAATTTGATCATCGTTCCCCAGACAGTTTGGCGCGTGTTCGTGCGCACGCCAGCAAAGCGCTGTCTCGGAACAGCAACCCTATCTATTGATCCAACGATTATAAAGGACGAACCATGGCTCAGTCACACACACCCGATATTACCCGCCCCTCCAAGGAACTCATCGCTGGTCTGCAAAACATTGGCAGCGCCACCGCCGCTGGCGAATTGAGCCGCCTGGGCATTCGCGATGCACATATCCGCGGCCCCATTTCGTGGAAGCCTGGCAAAACCATTGTCGGCCCGGCCTTGACGCTCCAATTCATGCCCAAGCGCGAGGATCAATACCGCGTCGATGAATATGCCGATCCAGAGAAGCAACTGCACCGCCATGTGCTCTATCACACCCAACCGGGCGACATTGTCGTGGTCGATGCGCGCGGCGATCTGAGCAGCGGCATCTTCGGCGAGATGATGCTCACCTACTTCGCCGGACGTGGCGGTGCCGGCGTCGTGATCGATGGCTGTATTCGCGACTATCCCGAAGCTCAAAAATTGGACATTGGCCTCTGGCTACAAGGGGTGACGCCCAACTTCCACACCCAGACCAACATCTTCCCCTATGCCGTCAACGTGCCAATTGCCTGTTGCAATTGCCTGGTGCTGCCCGGCGACATTATTGTGGCGGACGACGATGGCGTGGTTGTGGTGCCGATTAGTCTGGCCCCTGAACTGCTGAAAAAGGCCGGCGAACATGTGGAGTGGGAAGAATTCTCGCGCATGCGCTTGTCCCAGGGCGGCGAATTGCGTAAATATTATCCCCTCTCCGCCGAAGCGCGCGCAGAGTATGAGGCGTGGCGCAAGACACAATAATTATCCAGTGTGGTAAGTTGGTCAATAATCAATAGTCAATAATCAATGGTTAATTGTTAATGATCAACTTGTCCCTGGATTCGATTATTGGCCGGTGATGACTGGTAAATAAATTTGGGCGTCAACCGGATGGGCTAAGGTCGGCACAATTGATGGCGTGGTGACGGGTGTTGGTGTGCCGTTACTGGTTGGTGTGTTTGTCGCAACAATCGACGTTGGCGTTGCCCCTGGTTGTCCTTCATTTTGGCTTTCCCAAAGTTCTAACAGTGCGAACAGCGCTTGCGGCGCATTCGTGATCGCGGCGCGCTCGGCTTGATCTTTTTCGCTGGGGCCATGACACGAAGTACACATCCGCACTTCGCCCGGCTGAAAGGTGATCCAATAACGCTCGCGCACCACGCTGTTGCCGCTGGCGTCGGTGAGTTGCCAGGTCATGGCGCGGCGCGCTGGCACAAAGGCGGCCACCGAGCCATCGGCTGCCACTGCCACGCTGCCCGTGGGCGCGCCCGGTAGCACAGGGTTGGCCGCCACTGCCGCGGGCTCATGGAGATATTGGGCCAATACGCGCCGGCCCGGACGCGGCGTGTCGCTGTAGCCACCCGTCCAGCCGCGTAATTGATCGCCCTGGAAGATCTGCAAATGGGTGACATCGTAGAGCGTGCCGCCACTGCTGACACTCTGCACCCCACCGGGCACGCGCAGATTAAAGGGCTGCTGCGTATCGGCATCATCGCGCGAGGTGACATTGCGCGTGATCAGCAGCGCCAGATTATGCTGCACAAGGTAAGCTTGGAGCGTGGCAACATCGATCCCCGCTTGATCAAACATCTGCTGCTCTGGCGCGGCCAGGATCGGATGACCAGTCAACGGCGGTGCTGGCCGTTGGCGCACCTCCACCGGATTCAATTCCCACAACACACCCGAATAGGTGACCATGGCGTCGGGTGACCAATAGCTGATTGTCTTGACAATGCCACTGGTGAGCGGTTGGTCGGTGCTCCAGTAGCTGTCGCCACCCTGCTTGAGCGTCTTGAGCCGAAATTCATAGCTCGAATCCGTAAAGTCACTGCCTGCTTCTTCGCCACTGTCGGCTGTGTGAACGGCGATGAGTTCGCCCCCAGCCAGTGGCAACGGTTCGCGGAATAGGCCAGGATGTGCAGGATCGCTCTGTTCGGCTTGGCGCGTAATATAGGCCGCGCTGATGTGATCGGCGTTCTGGGTTGGCGGCGCGTCCAGGCGAATAATCGCGCCTGCCGCATGGGTGCCAAATTCTTGGGCATCGACCCCATAATAGCGGCCCCCCAAATTTGGATCTTCCTTGATCTGAAACAGATTGAGGAGCGAATTCGGATTGAACCGTGGAATACCACTGTTGAAATAGGTCAGATTGGCGTCGTTGTCCAGGCTGGGTTCAAAGTAGCTATGTAACTCATGCCGCCCCAGATGATTCAGCGTCTCACCTTCTGTACCATCCTGATTGATCATCCACGGAAAGAAGTGGTTGAAGCGGTGGCCGATCTGGTGGGTGCCCGCCAGCAAATCTTGGCGACAGGGGCGGGGTTCGGGGAAGATTTCACTGCGCACGCCCAGCGTATAGGTGGCACTGGCCGACTCGTCCGAATAGTTGAAGGTGCCGTAGGTGGTGCCCCCATCATTGCATTGATTGTCACCCAAACTGTCGTCATCATCGGCGTCGGCCTCCTGATCGCGCTGGAGATGATCCCACTGGGTAAAAATAATGCGCCCATACGAATCCACAATCGGCGTGAAATCGCCCGACGGCGCATGGTTGAGCAGCCGCAGATCGCCGGTCGCGGCGTCAAGGCTCCAAATGCCACTGACAATTTCCGCCAATTCATATTCATCGCGCGGCGGATAAAGATGCGCCTCTCCATTGTGTGGGCGATCGGTGGTGAAAATGATCCGCTCATCGCTGCCATAGGTGGGGCTGACATTGTTATAGGCGGCGGGTTGATTGGCGACTTTGGTGATCACTGGCGTCTCGTTCTGGCCCAACCCCGTTATTTCGTATAGTTGCCAAACCGTATCCTGCCAATCGTAATCATATTGCTGGGTGGGCGCACCCATGATCATGCTGAAAATCGCCTTGGTACCGCGCCAATGCACGGCTGGATCGCGCACGGCAATCGCATCTGCCCCACTTTGCAGGCCGGTGGCGATGCCATAGCCGGCGGCCGCGGTTAGATTTTTCAGCGTGCCATCGCCATAACGAATCCACAGATCGCCACCCCTGCCCATCGGGCTTATCCCACCCAAATGATTGCCAAAGGTCGTGGCAATGCCGCCGAAACCTTGAACAATCGGCACCTGCGTAACAAATAGAATTGGGTTAGTGAGCGTTGGTCCACTGCCCGGCTGAAGCATAGTCGCGGCGGTGGCGCGGGGTGGCGCGCTCAAGCCGATCAATAGGGCCGCGAGGACAAGTACGTTAATAAAGAATTTAGATGGCATAGCGCCTCTTTCGTTTTTGTTAGACAAAGTAATATCTTATATTGGAAATAGGGCCATAAATTTCGTCAATGAGTGTAGTGGTTGGTCGTCATTATGGCTGTGTCCTATTGCACTGTCAAGGTGTGTGCCAGTTTACAGAAATATACTTGACGAAATCAAATAAATATATGATAATGTCAAATAATTTAGCTGTTCAGCTTATGACAAAGGAGCAAGCCCATGCCGCTCACAGATTTTGTACAACGCGTTGAAGCCATCCGGCGTTTCAACCGCTTCTACACCAAGCAGATTGGTGTATTGGACGAAGGGTTATTGAAAAGTCGGTTTTCTCTGACCGAAGCGCGCGTCCTCTATGAACTGGCCCACCATGCGCAGACCACGGCGACCGAATTGGGCACTGCATTAGGCCTCGATGCTGGTTATCTCAGCCGCATTTTGAGCAGCTTTGAAAAGAAGAATTTGCTCGAGAAACAGCCTTCCCCAACCGACGGTCGCCAAACCCTGCTGGGCTTGACCGAGCAAGGGCAAGCCCAATTTGCGCTGATCAACGTGCGCTCCCAGCAGACGATTGGCACCATGCTAGAGACGTTGGCCGAGCGTGATCAGCAGCGCTTGGTGGCGGCCATGCAAACGGTAGAGGAATTACTCACCGCCCCATCTGAACAGCGTGTGCCTTATTTGCTACGACCTCATCAACCCGGCGACATGGGCTGGGTGGTGCATCGCCACGCCGTGCTCTATGCCACCGAATATGGTTGGGATGAAACGTTTGAAGCGCTGGTCGCCGAGATAGTCGCCAAGTTTATTCAGAATTTTGACCCTAAAACCGAACGTTGTTGGCTCGCCGAGATGAATGGCGAAATTGTCGGTTCGGTTTTCCTGGTCCACCAATCTGCCGAAGTCGCCAAGCTACGCTTGCTCTATGTTGAATCTAATGCACGCGGGCTGGGTATTGGCGCACGTCTTGTGGATGAATGTGTTCGCTTTGCCCAACGCACCGGCTATCGCAAGATCACGTTGTGGACCAACAGTGTGTTGACCGCGGCGCGCCATATTTATACCAAAGCGGGTTTTCGGTTGATCCACAGCGAGCCCCATCACAGCTTTGGGCAAGCCTTGATCAGCGAGACGTGGGAGCTAGATTTGTGATACGCGCCCTGGTTGACAGATAAATTGCAGTTTTTACCGCAAAGAACGCAAAGCGCGCGAAGATTTACACGGGTATTTTCTTTCGGGTACCCTTGGGGTGCTGCGCAACTATAGCGGTTAGATAAGTTTTGTCAGTCAATCAGGATACGCGCCTACGTTTTCAATTTGGTATCGTCAGTAATACTGTTGAGGCGAGTGTCGCTACCATTTTCAATCGTGCGGAACTGCAAGGTGTAGAGGTGGGCATAGAGGCCATTCTGCACCATCAGTTCGTCATGCGTCCCCTGCTCCACCATCGCGCCATGATCGAGGACAATGATGCGATGGGCAATTTTGATGGTGCTCAGGCGGTGGGCAATGATCACCGAGGTGCGCCCCTGCATCAATCGATTGAGCGCGTCCTGCACCAATTCTTCCGAT
The DNA here is from genome assembly GCA_034437715.1 of Caldilineaceae bacterium. Taxonomy (GTDB): domain Bacteria; phylum Chloroflexota; class Anaerolineae; order Caldilineales; family Caldilineaceae; genus JAHBVH01. The sequence goes on along the minus strand of DAOTTR010000022.1, from coordinate 17,731 downwards.
TCACTGTCGAGCGAACTGGTGGCTTCGTCCAGTAATAGAATGCGTGGATTCTTGAGAATGGCGCGCGCAATCGCCAGCCGTTGCCGCTGCCCACCGCTGAGCTTCACACCCCGTTCGCCGACAATTGTGTCATAGCCCTGAGGTGTTTCCAGGATGAAGGTGTGGGCATTGGCGGCTTGCGCGGCGGCGATGATTTCGTCTTCACCGGCCCCCAACCGGCCATAGGCAATATTTTCGCCGATCGTGCCGCCAAAGAGAATGGTCTCCTGCGGGACGAGACCGATCTGGGCGCGCAGACTCTGTTGGGTCACCGTGCGCACGTCATAGCCATCGATGGCGACTGTGCCGCTGGTTGGATCGTAGAAGCGGGGAATCAAGTTGAAAAGGGTGCTCTTGCCAGCACCGCTGGGCCCGACCAACGCCACGATCTCGCCGGGCCGAATGTCAAGCGAAATCGCTTTGAGAATCGCCAGATCAGATTCGTAGCCAAATGAAATGTTGTCGAACCGGATCGCGCCTTCGATTGCCGGCAACTCTTTGGCCCCTGGCCGATCGGCAACACTGGGCTGGGTATCCAGAATTTCAAAGACCCGCTGCACCGAGCCCAATGCCTCGCGGAATTGGCCATAGAGCCCTGATAAGCCACCCAAGCTGGCGGCAATCGTAATCGCATAGATCAAAAAGCCGCTGATCGTGGAAAATTCCAGGCGCCCTTCCAGCACCTCGCGCCCGCTGTACCACAGGATCGCGGCAATGGCGCTAAAGCCCAAGAAGGCCATCAACCCGCCAAAGGCCGCGCGGAAGAGTGCCAGCCGCAGCGATGCTTGCAGCGTGACCTCCATGGCTTCGTTGTAGCGATTGACCTCGTAGTCTTCGCGCGCAAAGCTCTTGACCACGCGAATGCCCTGCAGCCCTTCTTCCACCGCCACGGTTGCATTGGCCAGAGCATCTTGCACAGTAGTGCTGAATTTTTGAAAATAGCGCCCAAAGACGACCGCAATGCCCACAATCACCAGCGCCAGGATCAGCACAAAGCCCACCAGGCGCGAATTGAGCAGGAAGACAATCACCAGCGAGCCCACCAACGACATGACATTGCTTAGCAACTGGGTGATGTTGTTGGTCAGCAGCGAACGCACCTGGGTCACGTCGCTGGAAATGCGCGAGATGATCTCGCCGACGCGCCGGTTGGCGTAGAAATCGAGCGAAAGCGTTTGCAGGTGGCGATAGAGGGTAGTGCGCAGATCGAGAATAATCCGCTCACCCACATAACTCAGACTGTAACCCTGGAAAAAGGTGAGGGCCGCTTGTAAGAAGAAAATGCCAACCAGCGCCAGCGCCAGCAGATTCAGTTGACCCTGATTTCGCTCTTTGAGCACTGAATCGAGCAGTTGGACAATGATCAGCGGGAAGCTCAATCCCAGCAGGCTGGCCAGGATCAGCGCGCCAATCGCCAACGCCATGCGTCCTTTGTAGGGACCCAGAAAGCCCAGCAAACGCCGCCATCTGATGGGCGTCGTAATGGGTGTCGCTGGCGCGTTTTGCTTGCCGCGCCGAAAATTAAACATGGTGACTCCTTGCCACTGCGCTATTGCGATCAGCCTATTTGGTAACGAATGGTCAGTCTAATCGGCTGATATATAATATACACTAGACCTTATTCGGATTTAATTGTGTGAATGCGTAGGTGCGGTTTGTAACCGCACGATCAGGGTGGCACCAGCGTTGTGCGGTTACAAACCGCACGATCAGGGTGGCGCCAGCGTTGTGCGGTTTGTAACCGCACCTACCAGAACCACCACACCCTGTTTTGTCGCCCAAAGAACAAATCGGCATAATCTCTACTATATGTAATTGAGAAGCTCAGCGCGCCGCCGGCAACTCTACCGTAAAGGTGGTGCCCTGGCCAAGCGCACTTTCTACGCTGATGGTGCCGTTGTGCGCTTTCACAAGTTGGCTGGCAATGGCCAAGCCCAACCCGCTGCCCGCGCCGCTGGCATGGGAGCGGGCGCGGTCGGCGCGCCAGAATCGATCGAAGAGGAAGGGTAGATCCGCGGCAGCAATGCCCGCGCCCGTATCCGCCACTGTGATGCGGATCTTGTCTTCGGCACTCGTCGCAGCCAAGGAAACCGCGCCACCGGGTGACGTATAGCGAATCGCGTTGGCCACCAAGTTGCTGATCACCTGATCCAGCCTGCCCGCGTCGCCATGCGCCAGCAAAGAGCCGGGGACAGGTTGCAAGCCAGGGCGCGTGCTGCCTTCCTCTAGCTGCAAGGTGATCCCCGCTGCCTCGGCTTGGCCGCTAAAACTGGTGACGACATCGGTCAGCAGATCATCCACATTGACCGGTTGACAGACTAGCAGCAACTGGCCCGATTCGGCCAGGGAAAGGGTGCGCAGATCCTCGACCAGCCGCGCCAGCAGCCGTGTCTCCTCTAGGGTTGCTTCGATGTGGGCATTCGTGGGCTGGTAGACACCATCCAGCACACCTTCCAAGTTGCCTTGGATGATGTGGAGCGGCGTGCGCAGTTCATGGGCCACATCGGCAGTGAGATTGCGGCGTTGTTGATCGGTGCGCTCTAGCTCGCCGATCATGCGGTTGAATGAGTTGACCAATTGGCGAAATTCACGGCTGCCCAATTCGGACACCCGCACACTCAAATCGCCCCCGGCCACCGCATCCGCCGCGGTCATCATATCCGCCAGGGGAATCGCATAGTTGCGAAAGATGCGCGTGGCGACGATAAACGCTAGCAGCGGAAAGGCCAATGTGAGCCCACAGCCAGCCATCCAGACCAGGCGTGTCATCTGCCCGTTACCGCCGAAGAAGCGGGTAAGGTGAAAGGCAAACATGGCCATGCCACCGCCCACGAGCAGCAGCATCAGCAACAAAACGCCAAGAAAGCGCACCAAAAAGAAGCGGCGGCGTCCGTGCCAATCGCCTTGGCTCCACGGCGACGCACCATAGCCATATCGCCTGCGCTGCCACCCCGGTGGCCTACGACCGGGCCCCCACGGCGGGCGTTCTTGCCCATCTTTGTTCATCGATTACAACCAGAATCTATAAACCTTCCTGGAAGCTTTACGCTTCCAGGAAGGTAGCACACAAGTACTCCATTATACCAGCAAGCGTGGGAATTTATCGCAATCAGGCCGTAGTGGGTTCGGTTTTCCACGCCGAATATTCTGGCAAAAATCAGCGTTTACAGCGTCGGCTTGAAAATCATCGCGCCGACGGTAGATAGGAGGATGAGCAAGTTCAGCAAATTCAAGCCCGTCAGTCGCCTTTGCAACGCGCGCAGTTTGCTGCCATCAAGCGTAGTTGCGGCGACAAGTTGGTCGATCCTCGTGGTCATAGAGCGGATCAATGTTGCGCCCAGCAGGATCGACAGCAGGATACCCATAAAACCCTAGGTGATCCACAACATGCCAAAGTCGAAACCCGCCGTGACCGTGGCGGCAATCCCCGCGATCAAGGTGATCGCCGCGGCGGGCCCCACGATGACGCGCCCGGCAACGCTGCTTGTTTTCAATGGGCTGGCCAAGGTTGTGCGCTCTTCCACACGGCCCAGTTGCAGATAGAGGACGGTGAGCGTGCTGATGCCGCCAACCCAGAGGATCGCGCCGACAACATGCAGAAATTTGAACAATAAATAGGTTGAAAAGATCACGGTTGTCTCCTTTAGGCCATTTCAAAGAATAAAGTATCCAGTAGGGGCGGCTTGCAGCCGCCCGTTCGCAGCAAGCCAAACGCGGGGCGGCCTCGCAGCCGCCCGTTCGCAGCAAGCCAAACGCGGGGCGGCCTCGCAGCCGCCCCTACGCATGATTTTGTTTGGCAAGCGCTGGATACTTATTTCTTTGAAAGCGCCTTACATGATGATTGCTTGCGCTTACTCGAACAACCTGACCGCTAAACTAGACGGGTGTATTTCAATTTGAGGGTAAATTTTAGAACGCGCGCGCAACGTGTGCCGGGGACGCGCGGGGTGCAGTTTGTCAAACCGGTGTGGTTGTCGCGCGTCCCCGGCACACTGCCCAAAAAGTGAAATGCACCCAACTAGACCGTTCGGGTCTCCAAGATCCGAACGGTCTAGTAGCGCCTATTAACAGAGTCCGTTTGCAATCTTCCTGGAAGCTTCAAAGCTTCCAGGAAGATGTATGAAAAGTAGCTTCGTTAAAATTCTACGAATTATCTACACATGAATCCAGTCATTGGGGTGGGATGGGTTACTTACTGGTTGGCTGCTCTGCACTGATTGAGACTGATCCTTGGGCTGATCTTGTGGTTGACCACCGGGGCGATTCTCCTGGTGATGGCCCCACGGCCCATGTTGGTGATGTTGCCAGCGGGGGCCACCGTGCATACGCCAGCGCCGGAAGGCGATCAACTTGAAGACCAGCATGAACAGGAAGGCGAAGAAGAGAAAGCGCAAGAAGCCGCCGATGAAGCCAAAGGGGTGCCCACCCCAGCCCCACGCTGCATAACCCCTGGTATAGTCGCTTGGATACCCTGCTGGGCCGCTCGCTGGTTCGCCATTACGCGGGCTGACCGCCGGTGCTACTGGTTTGATACTTTCACCGCCATTGGTCAGCAGACCGGCCGTATAGCCTTCATTCCACCCTGCTTGGCGAATGCCGCCAGTAATTGCGCTAAAGAGAAAAATCCCCAATACGCCAGCCAGCACCAGCGTGATGACTGTCTGTCGGTCCATTTGTTTGATGCGTTCGAACATGTTTGTCTCCTTGTGTGGGCAGTGAACTGCCCTAGAATTTGTTTGGTTTTTTCAGCACCCCTGTGTTTGCTGCTGATAGATTGATTATGGGGCGGGCGTGTGAAGAAAGTGTGAAGGATTTGGGCACATGTGATGAAGGTTCGCTACAGTTAGGGGTTGACTGGCAGCGCCCTGGGCTAAAGCCACAGGGCTAGGGAGCAACGCCCCGTGAACGGGGCTGCATGGGCAACTAGAGCCCGCGCAAGCGGGCGTTGTTCTGTGGCCCCACGCCTTTAGCCTGGGGTGACGGTGATTGTCCCCTTGTCCAGAAAGTTGGTAGGCGCGCCACTGAGTTGACGCGCGCTTGTGTGCTAGGATTGATGGATTGTTTATCGATTTACCAGCACATTGTCCAAGAAAGGTCTTTCCGTTGTCACATCTGTTTGAACCATTTACGCTGCGTGGGGTTACGCTGCGCAACCGCATCGGCGTCTCGCCCATGTGTCAATATAGTGCGCAAGATGGCTTTGCCAATGATTGGCATCTGGTGCATTTGGGGGCACGTGCTGCCGGTGGCGCGGCCTTGGTGATTGTCGAAGCCACAGCGGTAGAAGCACGTGGCCGCATTAGCCCCCAAGACTTGGGGTTGTGGGATGACGCGCAGATCGAGATGCTGGCGCGCATCACCCAGTTTATCAAGGGGCAAGGTGCTGTGCCGGCCATCCAACTCGCCCATGCTGGCCGTAAGGCGTCAACGGCGCGCCCGTGGGCGGGCGGGGGGCCGGTCGGCGCGGATCAAGGTGGTTGGCAACCGGTGGGGGCCAGCCCGCTTCCTTTTGCCGAGAACTATCCGACGCCCAGCGAGCTATCGCTCGAAGAAATTGGTGTCATCCGCGACGCGTTTGGCGCAGTGACGATCCGCGCCCACGCCGCGGGCTTCGACTGGCTGGAAATTCATGCGGCGCACGGCTATTTGCTACACAGCTTTTTGTCACCCCTTTCCAATCGGCGCACTGATGCCTATGGCGGCAGCTTTGAGAACCGCATTCGCTTCCTGCTGGAGACAGCGCAGAGCATGCGCGCCCTTTGGCCCGCAGACAAGCCCTTGACGGTGCGCCTCTCCTGTACCGATTGGGTGGATGGCGGCTGGACGATCGAAGAATCCATCGAACTCGCGCGGCGGCTCAAAGCGGCTGGCGTGGATCTGATCGATTGCAGTTCGGGCGGTGCCGTCGCCTCTGCCAAGATCCCGGTGGGCGCCGGCTATCAGACCCCCTTTGCCGAGCGCATTCGGCATGCGGCGCAGATACCGACCGCGGCCGTGGGCATGATCACCCAACCCATGCAGGCCGACGAGATCGTGCGCAATGGCCGCGCCGATCTGGTGCTGCTGGCGCGCGAACTGTTGCGCGATCCCTACTGGCCGCTGCACGCCGCGCAAACCCTGCACCAACGGGAGCGCGCCCCCCTGCCGCCGCAATACGCCCGCGCTTTTTAGCGTTGCCTGTATTATGGGGATCCGTGCCGTGGTTTGCCGCGCGGCACGCTACCCTTGCTCGGTGAATTGATAGCCGATGCCAAAGACGGTGAGGATATAGCGCGGCTCGCTCGTATCCGTTTCGATCTTGCGGCGTAGATTTTTGATGTGTGCATCCACGCTGCGGTCAAAATTGTCGGCTGCCACGCCCAGACGATCCAGCAGTTGGGCGCGCGTGAAGGTTTGGCCAGGATGCTGCGCAAAGGTTGTCAGCAGATTAAATTCGATGGGTGTCAAGCGGATCGGTTCCCCAGCGCGCGTCACGCGATGGCCGTTCAGATCGATCTCCAGTTCCCCGGTCCGAATCAGCCCTGTAGATTGATAACCACTCTGTAAGCGGCGCAATACCACGCGTACGCGCGCCACCAATTCGCGCGGCGAAAAGGGCTTGACAATATAGTCATCTGCCCCCAACTCCAATCCAATCAATCGATCCATTTCCTCAACGCGTGCCGTCAGCATAATGATCGGCACATCAGATTCGCGGCGCAGGGTTCGACAAACATCCAAGCCATCCATCTGGGGTAAATTGAGATCGAGCACGATCAGATCGGGGCGCATCTGGCGCGCCGCGGCCAACGCACTTTTGCCGTCGCCGACCGCTTGCACGCGGAAACCGCCTTGCTCTAAATAATCTTGGGCCAGGCGGACAATTTTGGGTTCGTCATCTACGACTAGGATCAATTCGTTCATCGTGTGTTATGATACCTGCATCTATTAGAGATTATTCCGGTTTGTTCTTTGAGCGACAAAACAGGGTGTGGTGATTCTTGTAGGTGCGGTTTGTAACCGCACAATCCGGGTCCAACGAGCTTTGTGCGGTTTGTAACCGCACCTACACATGCACAAAATTAAATCGGAATAAGGTCTAATGCACTTGCCGCCAGGATGGCGGCGTTCCCAGGGTGTGTTCCCGACTGAATCGTTACACTATTCGTTCATTATAGCCTGCGCCAAGGCTGTGAAGAAAGTGTGAAGGATTTGGGGAACATTGATGAAGAACCGCACCGAAAAGGTTATCTGTGTTGTAGCACACAGCCAGCCTGTGTGCCGAACCACGCGTACCCTCGCCGTTTTTGGCTATGATCGCTCTAGTAGATCCCGGCGTAAATAAGGTACCCTATTTTTACCATGATGTACATGAGTAACGTGCCTGATTAACTGCCGTGGTATCTACGCCCAACTGTACTAGAACAGCGAAAACCCTCCGTTATCGTACCTAAACAGCCTATAATTACGTCAAGATCAGTAACTTCTGCCGAATAAAGTCATCCTTTTGTCGCGATTCAGTTTTGAAGGAGCATCTATGTTGCGAACCTTTCCACGCACGACGATCTGGCTCGTAAGCATGTCGGTTGTCCTGCTGTCATTGTTTGGCAGCCAGCCGGCCCACGCCGCATCCACCGACACTCCCCTACCCGTTGTTACCGATATTTCGTTAGAAGAGTGGGCCGTCGGTGCGGGTCTGCTTTATTGGGCCAATAATTGTTACGCCGATGAATTCAACCCATTTGCCACCCTCAAGCGCAAACCGCTGGGTGGCGGTCCAGAGCGCACCATCGAGGCGATCAACGACTATGCGCGCTGCATCACCTATCAAGCGCTGCTCAGTTCTGATGATGGCCTCTATTACGCCGACGACAGCCAGGATCGCATTGCGCGTATGCCCCTGGGCGAACCCTATATCGCGCAAACGGTCAAGGCGCTCACCGCCAACCAATTTCCCAATGTGGGCAAGCCGCTGATCGAAGCGAATGGCTATCTCTACTGGGGCAGTTTCCCCAACAAGATCTACCGCACGCTCAAAGACGGCAGCGGTGCAGTGGAAACGGTCGCCGACGCCGCCAATTTCGTGGCCGATCTCCTGGTCGTGGGCAATACTGTCTACTGGACTGATAGCACCGGGATCTGGACCATCAGCCTGATTTGCGCAACCTTGCCCTGCGCGGACACCCAACACAAGTTTACCGGGTTTGGGGCCAACACGGCTGGCTATGGCTTGCTCTATCAATTTCTGGGCCGTGGGATCGGCGGGGCCACCAACTACCGCGTCTACTGGGTGCAACGTGTCACCAGCGGTGCCAACAATAGCTATGAAATTCGCTACAAGAGTTGTAACACCCTTGTTATCTGCGATGACCTTATCATAGGATCCGAGACGGCCAGCGTGTCAAGCAATTCGGCCGATGTGGTCGCGGCGGAAGCCCAGGCACCTCATGCGCCCATCACGTTTTACGCCAGCACCCCCAACTGGCGCATTGGCAACCCTGTACTCGCCAACGACAATGTCTATTGGACAGAAGCCGATAATGCGCTGAATAGCCCAACCGGCGATGTCAAGCGCAAGCCCTATACCCAGACAACCCCGGGTGCCGAGACCATTGCCACCAACCAATCAAAAATTGACGATCAACTGTATGTCGCCAATGCTACGCTGTACTTTGCCCGGCGCTATACCGGTGTCTACAGCTTGCCGCTCAATGCCAGCGCGATTGTGCGCGACTTTAGCGTCGATGGCCTGGAAGTGACCCAAGCCATCCAGAATCTGGCAAACAATGCACCCCTGGTCGCCAACAAAACGACCTACGTGCGCGCCTATGGCAAGCAACTGTCCGGCCCCAGCGCGCCCAACGTAGAAATGCGCTTGGTCGGCATCAAGAATGATGCGCCGTTGCCAGGGTCGCCCTTGCGCCCGATTAACGGCGTACGCGCGTTGACCACGGGTGGCAGTTTTGACCGTGCCCGCATCAACGATGGCTGGTACTTTTTGCTGCCCGCCAGTTGGATCGCCGCGGGCAATGTGACCTTGCAGGTCGAGGTCGATCCGCGACGCATCCACACTGATCCGAATCTGGCGAACAATGCACTTACGCGTGCGGTTAGCTTTCAAAATCAGCCGCCGGTTTGTGTCTGGACTGTGCCGGTGCGTACCCACACAGCGCTGCCTTCCACCACCGATCCCAACTTCTGGTCCATGGTCAGCCATTTCAACCGCCGCTGGCCCGTGCCCGACACCTGGATCTTCCGCGACACTGATCCCGTCGAAGAATTGCAAGTCTGTTGGTATGGCCCCTTCCCCTATCCCTGCTATGGCCCCTACGAGTTGCAGGATGGCTGGAGCATTACCAATGGCCCGCCCGATCGCGACAAGGTGATCGCCTCGCTGTGGGGACGCGCCTTGCTCTCCTTCAACCCGGATGCCTGCGATGACATCGGTGCGCCCGTCCACTTTATGGGCATGGTGCATCCAGCGGCCAACAATGGCGGCGCATCCGGCTATGCCAGCACCGTCAGCAATCAGTCTTGGGTGCAACTGCCCAGCCACACGCCCAATCCGGTGCCGGCTGGCTGGGATCAACTGCGCGCCGGCAGCACCATGGCCCAGGAACTGGCCCACAATCAGGGGCGCAAACATGTGAATTGCGGCAGCCCCGATAATATCGATAGTGGCTATCCCTATCCGCCCTGCCAGATTGCCAACACCGGGGCCGACAGCTACTACGGCTTTGATGTGACTACGCAACAGCCGATCCGCCCCGACCAGACCGCCGACTTCATGTCTTATTCCAATCGTAGCTGGGTCAGCGACTATACCTGGCGCGCCTTGTTCAACTCGTTTCTGACGACCAATGCCGTTGCCGCCGCTCCCTTGGTTACAACGGAAGGCAACAGCGTCTTTGTCACCGGCATCGTCGATGCGGAAAACAATCGCGGCGAGATCACGTTGGTATTGGTGCTGCCCACCACTTCGGTGCCGCCTGCCACGCGTCAGCGCGTCACGATCCAAGCTGCCGGCGCGTTGCATGATGAAGGCCCACACGCAGTCTTCAAACTGCGCCTGCTCGATGCGGGGGGCACGCTGCTGCTCGAACGTGTGCTTACGCTGACCGAACTTGATGATCACAGCGCAGAAAGCCACGCCGCGCTCTTTAGTGATCTCTTCCCGCAACCCACCGACCAAGTCGCCACCATTCAGTTGCTGGCCGACGATACAATCATCGACACGCTGACCCCCGGCGTCAATCCGCCGACGGTCGCGATCCAGCAGCCGACCACTGGCACAGTGATCGACAACAATCTCACGGTGCAGTGGACTGCCAGCGACCCCGATCCAGAGGATCGTTTGCTCTTTACCGTGCAATACAGCCATGACAACGGCGCAAGCTGGCACACGCTCGCGCTCAATCTGCCCGATACGCCCGATCTCAACAACAGCCTCAGCTTGACTGATCTCGGCTCGTTGCATGGCAGTGCGGCCAACAGCGCGTTGATCCGCGTGCTGGCAAGCGATGGCTATAATACGGCCATTGCGACATCGCAAGCCTTCACGCTCAAAAATCGCCCGCCGCTGCCGGTGATCATGGCGCCTGGCAATGGGCAAACCTTGGCCGCTGGCCAGGCGATTCTGTTACAAGGCAGCGCCACCGATGCCGAAGATGGCGGATTGGCCGCCACATCCCTGACCTGGCAGATCGATGGTATCGATTATGGCAGTGGTGCCGATCTGAGCATTGCTGGATTGGCTCCTGGCTCGCACACCGTCATCTTGTCTGCGGTTGATGCCAATAGCCAAAGTGCGACGGCGACGGCCACCTTCAGCATTGCGCCGTTATCCGTGCCGCTGGCGAGTGTACCAACCCTCGACGGTTTCTGTGATGACTCCAGCTACGCAACTGGCAGCAGCGTCCAATTAAAACCATACGGCGATGGCACCCAGGCCAATGTGCGTGTGCTGCGCAGTGCCGATGCGCTGTGGGCCTGTTTCGCGGGCTTGCAGAAAGGTGCCACCATGGCTGGTCTGCACGTTGATATTGATAACAGTCGCGATCCGTTGGCGCAAGCCACTGATGTTGGCTTCTTGGTCGGCGAAGATGGCGCAGTGTTTACCCAGGTGGGTGACAACGCCGGCGGTTTCGTCGTGCCTGGTCCGGCTGGGTTGCAAGGCCAGGTGAGCGCGGGCACCGATCTATGGAGCGCAGAACTGCGCATTGATCAAGCAACGCTCGGCGGGTTGGATCATCTGGTTGGCTCCACTTTTGGCCATTATCAGGTTGATTTTCAAAGCGATAGCTATCTATGGCCCGCTACCGCAACCTGGAATCAGCCCATTACGTGGGCGACCATGGCGCTTGGCAGTCAACCTGTGCTGACTGCCCTTGTGCCCTTTACGAGTACTGTGTTGGCTGCTTCTTTCCCGATGACAGTCGAAGGTAGCGGATTTATCAGTGGGACGCTGGTCTTGTGGAACGATGCGCCATTGCCGACCATCTTTGTGGACAGCGAACATCTGCTGGCGCAAGTGACCGCCGCCCAACTGAGTAGCGCGGCGGTTGTCCAGGTAACAGCGCGTGCGCCTGCCCCGGCCACTTTTGTGTCGAACGCCTTGCCCTTCATGGTCGAGGCGGCGGCTCCGGTGATCACAACCCTGTCGCCCAGCAGTGTGTCGGCCGGCAATCCCACGCTTACATTGACCATTGCGGGCAGCAATTTTGCTGCCAATGCCCAGGTGCTGTGGAATGGCACGCCGCTGACCACCCAATTTGTCAGTCCCACGCAGGTCACTGTGCAGATCGACGCGGCGCTGCTGCTTACGGGCCAGACCGCCGGCGTTGCTGTACGCAATGCCTTGCCCAGCGAACAGATTTCGTCTGCCGCACCGTTTGTCGTACAGCCTAGATTGACGAGCAATCTTTATCTGCCGTTGGTGACGCGCTAACTTCTTGTAGAGCACACAGGTTTTCCTGAGCTAGCAAAGCCTGTGTGCTCTACCCGGATTACTGTCTACCGTCCGCTATTCGGGTTGATAGGGCGCTTGGTTATCGATGTCGCCGACAAAGTCTGGCAGGCCCGTATGGTCGAGCAACTGGCGGATCGCCATGATCTCGCCAATGTGATACCAATAGTGATAGTTGACGCGTAACAACAAGGAGCCGACTGTAGTCTGCCAGGAACCAAGTGTAATGTTGCTGGCTAGCTTGTCTGTGTCAATCGTATTGAGCAAGGGATCGGCCTGTTGGGTAACCGCGTGCCAGGTGGTCATCATGCTAGACAGCGCTGGCGTTGTGGCCGGGCGACCATTGCCAACCAGCTCGTTCAATTCGGGAAACGGGGTTTGGCCTTGGCTATAGGTCAGCCAATAGCGCTGTTCTTGCCAAGCCAAATGCCCCACGATCCAGCCGATGCTATTCATGGGCATCAAGCGGCGTAGCGCCTCCTCGGCAGTGATACCATTGAGTGCGCGTAGCCATTCGCTGCGTGTAAAACGAAGTTGGGTAACCAGTGGATGTAGCATGAAAACTCCTTGACAAATTTGGGGCCTTGATTATAATACTTGCCATGATTACAACCGTTACGGGTAAAAACCAAGTTACACTTCCTGCCCAACTTGTGAAACAGCTCGATATTCAGCCCGGTACACGTATCGACTGGTCGGTGGACGAGGATGGGATTATTCATGCTCATCTGCTGCCGCCACGTGGTGTTTTTGCGCGTAAGGTAGGCGGTATGGGGCGTACCTGGGTACAAGCAGGCACAGATCCAATCGCTGCTTTACTCAAAGAACGTGTCCAAGATGACGTTGATCAGGACTTGCGTTAATGTATCTCTCGATTCCTCGGCTTGGCTGGCTCATTTGCTGGGCGAACCAGGGATGGAACAAGTTAATCTGCTCTTTGATGATCCGCGCGCGGAAATCAGTATTTCGGTATTATCGATTCCTGAAGTTTATGGTCGTCTGCGTGCAATGGGCAAGCAAGAATACTGGCCGTCGGTTTGGGAAAGCTATACGGCTCTCTTTACGCGCATGCTTGCCACCGATGAGAAAATTGCGCGGCAAGCAATAGTTCTGCGCGCTTCTATGCCAGAACGGTTGCCTACAGTTGACGGACTCATTGCTGCAACTGCGGGCGTTCATGGCTTGATCTTAGTCCATCGTGATCCTCATCTGGCCGCGATCCCTAGCCACCTCTTGCAACAGCAGCAATTACCCCATAAATAATGCGATGGGCGCATGATGGAGTGCTGCTTCTATCGCTCGCGTTTGCCTGCCTTGGTTAACTCGACCATTTCCGCAATGCGCTTGGCGCGCGTTTCGGGCCGTTTGGCACTTTCAATCCAACGCACATAGTTATTGCGATAGAAGGTGGGCAGGGCCGCAAAGAACGTGGCCGCTGTCGGCTCCGTGGTCAATGCAGCTGTGATATCGTCGGCCATGGTGCCTAGTTGGGGACCTTCTGGCCAGAGAACAAGGCTCACTGTCGCACCCGCTGCAATACCACAGTCGCGCCGCCATGCTGCGCCGATGGACAGGACGTAGCTGTCGCCATCCAACACAAGTGGGCCGCGAAACATCTTGCCATCGATTGTGCCGCGGATATGATGGCGCTCTCTGGTACCCCATACCACGTTGGGATCAAAGGGCAGTACAAGCAAGACGCGGCTACCTTGTTGTTGAAGAGTTGACTCAAATTTCTGTTCCATAGTTGCCTCATATATGTTTACCACTCAGACACCTAGCGCTGCATATTTGGCATATTGCAAGGGGGAGACGCCAATCAGTGCTTTGAAGTCCTTATTAAAGTGTGCCTGATCAAAATAGCCCAGATCCAGCGCCATTGTGGGCAAACTCACTGTCGTATCGCTGGCCAATTGTTCAGCCGCTTCATGCAGGCGATAGCGCTTGATCACCCATTTGGGCGTTACCCCCACATATTGATGAAAGATCCGTTGTAAGGTCCGTTTGTTGATGGCGAAGTGCATGGCCAAATCCTCGACCTTGGTAATTGTACGGTCGGCGATAATGCGATCAACAATCTGCTGAATGAGCGTGATGGTATCATCGGGCGGGGGCAAGCGTGTGCGCAGAAAATCATCGGCCAGGGCAATCATGGCCGATGGATCCTCAAGCGCAAGGATGGCGGTTTCCAGCGCTTGGCTGTCAACAGCAAAGACTTCCTCAAGTGGGATCGCGCGATTGGTGAGCGTGGCCAGCGGTGACTTGAGAAAAGGATAAAACGCGCCGGGCTTGAATTTGATGCCAAAGACCTGACCTTTGTCTTGCAGTAGATTGGTGTACTTGTGGCTAGCAACGCCATAGATGCGCGAATTGTTTGGCTCGAACACGAGGTTGACATAGGGCTGGGGTAGCGTTTCCGTCGGGTAGGGTGGTTGCCCGCGCAGATCCCAGCGAATGATCCAATAGCGCTCGACAAAGAAGGTGAGCGCTGGCGCCGGTGCATGACGGGTGATCTGAAACTTGTCTTCACCCGTTTGGGGGTTCAGAATGCCTCTGGGCTTCCAGTTGGTTGCTGTCATACGCGCCTCCCAGGCTACATCAAGGGTCGCTTTGGTGATGCTTGATCAACCGGTTTCAGTATAGCACAAAAGTTCTTGTTTTGGCGCATTTTTACAAGACAGCGCACGACGGTTGTGATACGCTACTGGCTGTTGAAGTGATAGAACAACCAGGGAGGAAAGCATGACAACAGAAGCAAAAGCAACATTTTCGATGAAAAGCTGGGATGAAAAGAGTTGGGATGGGCAGCCCTATGACCAAGTGAAGGGGTTAAAATTAACGCGCGCCGAGGTTAGCTATACCTAAGGGTATTCCAAAAAAATAATGATCCAGTACGGGCACGAGGTGTGGCGGAAAGGGACTCTGTGTACATCCATCGTTTTACCCCGCCACACCTCATGCCCCTACGTGAATTGGATCGTTTAAATTTTGGAATACCCTAACCTCTGCCACTGTGCTATCGACCTTTCTGTAGATTTTTCGTTACGATTTTTCTGGCTTGCGCCGATCAAATTAACGGCACACGCGATACCATCTTCAGCGCGGATCTGTGCGCCAAGTTTAGCGGCGCACTGTTGCATGGGTACATCATTGACTGCCGTTGCAATCGCTACTGCCAAACCTTCTACGGTTAACTTCTTTTGTGGGATGGGCTGTGGCCCAACGCCGCGTGCATAGACCACCTTGCCCCAGAACGGTTGGTCAGCAATAAAGGGACAGATGACGGTCGGTTTGCCGGCGCGTAAACCGGCTGCGGTCGTCCCTGCGCCGCCATGATGCACGACTGCGGCCACTTGGGGAAAGAGCCAATCATGCGGCGCGGCGTCGATCTGATAGATCGTGTCTGGCAGCTCAGTCGCCTGCAAGCCGCCCCACCCACTGGCCAATAAGCCGCGTTGCCCCGTTTGCTGTAGCGCCTCGATCACAATTCGTGCGCGCTGGGCACCGGTTGTCCCGCTCATACTGCCAAAGCCCACATAGACCGGCGGCGGACCCGCGGCCAGAAAGTGCATCAATTCCGCCGGTGGTTGCCAATCTGCCGGACGGTCGAGAAACCAATAGCCAGTAACATGTACATGCGCCGGAAAATCTGCCGGACGGGGCGAGACGTGGCTGCTATAGGCATAAAGCGTGGGCAACGGTGTGCCATCGGCTTTTACCAACGCACTGGCAAAACGCCCACGTGGCGGCAAGCCCAATGTATTGACGCGAAAGTCATTGGTCATGCCCGCATACATGGCGCTGGCTAGATCCAACAAGCGATAAGTGAAGCGATTGAACCAGCCACCCAATTTCACACCACTGAAGATGGGATTGGGAAACGCCCGCGTGGGCGTTTGGAAGGGTAGCGGCAGCGAATGCCAAACCGGGATCTGGAGCTTCTCGGCAACGTGATAGCTGCCCAGCATTTTGGGATGAAAGATCATCGTATCCGGCTGAAACGTTTGGGCGGCTTGCCACTCATCCTCCAGCGCCCGCCGGATAATCGGCCCAAACTTTTTATAGAGGCTCAGCTTGACCTCGCCTTCGGTGGCCGCCTGCCCTTCCTGCGATTGCATCATTTCCAGAAATTCGTTGCTCATGTGCGCATAGGGCACGCCGTTTTCTTCAATAAACGCGCGATAGCCCGCGGCGGTGCAGAGCGCAACTTGATGACCCGCGGCTTGTAACCCCTGGCCCAGTGCAATAAACGGCTGAATATCGCCGCGTGTGCCGACCGCACTCAATAAAATTTTCATAGGGTGTCTGCCTTTTTTGTCTGCTGCATGGCCGCAAGCTGTGCATTTAGGGCCGCAGCGATTTGCCGGATGACTGCCTTCCCTGCCGCGCCAGGGTTGCCTTGGCTGGGCGTCAACATGCGATCCATCATCTCGGCAATGGTTGCGAGGACTGTGTCATAGGGGGGAAGCTCTGTCGGTTTTTTGAACTCGCCAATGCCGACAAAGCCATAGGAGAGTAGATCCATAATATGCGTCATCACCTGGGCATCCACATCCGGGCGAATCGCACCAGCGGCCTGCATCGCCTGTAAAAATTCAGCACGCGGTGAAGGCGATTCCAGCGATGCGAAGAGATTGTTCGGCTTGCGCAGATAGTTGCCAAAGATGCGCATATCCTGCTTGACAATCGCACTCATAAAGGCGTTGTGGTTGAGCGCATAGAGCATCGCCTTGTAGATGCTGCCAATCGTGCCCCCCTGTGGGTCGGCCTCAATGTGCGCTAGCCAACCCGTACTATACGCCAACATCTCGCGCGCGAGCAACGCCTCGAACAGGGCATCTTTACTGGCAAAGTGTAGATAAATTGCACCTTTGCTGATGCCAGCCGCCTCGGCGATCTCGCTGACGCTGGTTTTGTCGTAGCCATAGTGGACAATCAACTCGACTGCGGCGTCAAGAATGCGTTGTTCACGGGCGCTGTTTTCAGATTTTGGAATATTCATTACTTTAACCATTTGACCGATTTGGTGAAACTGGTCAAATCATACTGCAAACTTGTTGCGTTGTCAAACGGTTGATGATCATAAAATTTTTGAACCGAGTTGACTGATTGCGCAGTATACCGCTATGACTTCCAAAGACAATCGGCCTGGACACCTGTGCGCGCAAACACAGGACGCGTGTTCGTTAGACCATCGCCGTACCCAGGCTGGCATGGCATAATGGAATCAACAAGCGCAACAACAAGCGCTCAAACAAAACAAACAATTCTATTCAAACAAAGGAAAACAACGCATGAACACCGTTAACTTAATTCGTGCCTGGAAAGATGCCGACTATCGCAACAGCCTGAGCGCCGCCGAACTGGCCACCTTGCCCGCCAACCCGGCTGGCTTGGTCGAACTGCCCGAAGAGGAAATGGCCGTCGTTGCTGGTGGCAAGAGCTACTTTACCGGCACCTGTGGTCGGGTCTGCCGGATCTTAACCCCGCAGTATGGCTGTTTCTCCAGCTAGTCGCTTTAACACTGAATCGCGTAATTACAATCAACAAAAAAGCACTTGCCACCATCAGTGGCAAGTGCTTTTTTGTTCACGGCCAATTCCCTCACCCAGGATCCGTCTGCTCATAAACTAGTACAGTTGGGCGTAGATACCACGGCAGTTAATCAGGCACGTTACTCGTGTACATCATGGTAAAAATAGGGTACCTTATTTACGCCGGGATCTACTAGTACAGAGCGGCCTAAGG
>DAOTTR010000021.1:0-11915 GCA_034437715.1 Caldilineaceae bacterium | reverse complement strand
GCTGGCGAAGGCTGGCGCGCTGGCGGCGATGTGATTCCCAGCAATACCGGTGGCGAATTACTCTACACCCGCCGCGAGCCGCTGGGTGTGGTAGCGCTGGTGACACCGTGGAATTTTCCGATAGCGATTCCCGTCTGGAAGATGGCCCCGGCCCTTATCTATGGCAACACGGTGGTCTTCAAACCAGCTTCTTTCTCGCCCGAAATTGGCTATCGCTTGGTGGAAATCTTGGTTGAGGCTGGGCTGCCCAAGGGTGTCGTCAACCTGATTACTGGCTCTGGTCGTCTGGTGGGTGATGTGTTGGTGGCCAGCAAAGATGTCAATGGCGTGAGCTTCACCGGTTCGTATAGCGTGGGCATGAAAATTTATGCGAAGGCCATGCCCAATCTGACGCGCATCCAGCTCGAGATGGGTGGCAAGAACCCCATGATCGTGCTGAATGATGCCAAGATCGATATGGCCGTTAATCTAGCTTCGATGAGTGGCTTCGGGGTTACGGGGCAGGCTTGTACGGCGGCCAGCCGCGTGATTGTGGAAGAGGGCATTGCCGACGAATTTGTGGCTGCGTTGACGGCCAAAGCGCGCAGCATGGTGGTGGGCGATGGGCTGGAAACTGGCGTGCAGATGGGACCCGCCGTCAGCGAAGATCAATTCAAGACCGACTTGGACTATATCAAGATCGGCAAAGATGAAGGGGCCAAGTTGCTCACCGGTGGCGAGCGCGCCAAAGATGGCGGCTATTACATCCAACCGACCGTCTTTGATGAAGTAGACATTAAGATGCGCATTGCCCAAGAGGAAATCTTTGGCCCCGTCATCAGCGTAATTCGCGCCAAAAACCTGGATGACGCAATTGAGAAAGCCAATAACATCGAGTTTGGCCTCTCGGCAGGCATTGTCACCAATGACATGCAGAAAGCTTTCACCTTTGCCAACCGGATTGATGCCGGTGTTGTTAAGATCAATGAGCCGACCACCGGTCTCGCCCTGCAAGCACCCTTTGGCGGCTTCAAAAATTCCAGCGCCAACACCTTCAAGGAACAAGGCACAGCGGCCATCGAGTTCTATACACGCACCAAGACGATCTATGTGGGACATGGGTGATCTATGAAAATTACAGCTGTCAAAACCGCGGCCACCAGTGGCCATGGTATGCATCTCTGGGTCAAAGTTGAGACCGATGCCGGGGTTACCGGGGTGGGCGAGTGCGTCCATGGCGGGACACAGGCGATTGCGATCATCCACTACCTGGCACCGAAACTGATCGGACGCGATCCCTTTGCTGTGGATGCCATCTTTGAAGAGATGCGCCGCAGCCATGTCTTTGATGGGGGTACGGGCGGCGCGTTGATCACGGCGCTGACCGGCATTGAAATTGCGCTCTGGGATCTGAAAGGCAAAGCCTTGGGCGTGCCGATTGTCGAGCTGCTGGGCGGCCGCTTCCGCGACAAGATTCGCGTCTATGCCGACTGTCAGGTCGAGCCGGGCATGGATTTCGACGCGATCAAGAAAATTGTCGAGGATGTGGTCGAGAAGGGTTTTACCGCGCTCAAGATCGATCTGGATATTGGTGCGTATACCACCGGTCGCCAGTTTGATCGGGCATTGCTGCGCGACCCATTCAACTATACGGCCAGCGAACGCGAACATGAATTGATGCTACAGATGGTCGAGATGGTTACCGAAGCGGCTGGCCCGGATGTCTCGGTCGCCGCCGATGTCCACACGCGGCTGGATGTGCCAAGCGCCATCCGGCTGGCGCGCGATCTGGAACCCTATCACCTGATGTGGCTGGAAGAGCCGGTGCCCGCCGAGAATATTGATGCCATGCGCGAAGTGACCCGCTCGA
This sequence comes from Caldilineaceae bacterium, assembly GCA_034437715.1. GTDB lineage: Bacteria > Chloroflexota > Anaerolineae > Caldilineales > Caldilineaceae > JAHBVH01. Next base: position 10,066 of record DAOTTR010000021.1, on the reverse strand, counting down.
CCACTACGCCAATCTGCTCTGGCGAAAATCTCTATCTGCGCCACGGCTTCCGCGACCTGATCGAAAAGCAGGCCGTCAACATCATCATGCCCGACATCCCCAAGTGTGGTGGCCTGTCCGAGTGTCGCAAGATCGCCAATATGGCCGAGCTGTACTATATTCCCTTTGCGCCACACAATGTCTCGTCACCGATTGGCACCTTGGCGTCGGCCCATGTCTGTGCCAGTGTGCCCAACTTCCTGGTGCTGGAATTCCACTGGTTGCATCGCGACTACTGGACGACGATCATCAAGGAAAAAGAGGACATTATCAAGGATGGCTTTATCACCATCGGTGATCGACCGGGCATCGGGGTCGAGCTAGACGAGGAAGTCGGGCGGCAATATCAATATCCCGGCACAACCTGGTTTGCGTAATCATGGTGGTCCGCTACGCTGCGTATCAACCCCTATTGCGTAGGGATATTTGCGTTTAGGAACTTGGCTTTCGAACAGCATAGGTACGAACATTGCTCCATCCCGTAGGGCTTATCTTTACCCACATCTTAAGGTGCCAGGAATGGCTAGCGTGCCAGGGACGGCCCCAATAGACCCGTAGCAGCGTCATGACGCTGGGCCGTCCCCGGCACGCGTTGCCTATTGCCTAGATGATACGGTTCAATTAATTTTGCAATGTAGTAGAGCGTTACGTAAGTTAGGCGCTTTCAAAGAAATAAGTATCCAGCCGCTTGCCAAACAAAATCATTCGTAGGGGCGGCCTCGCAGCCGCCCGCGTTTGGCTCGCTGAGAACGGGCGGCTGCAAGCCGCCCCTACTGGATACTTTATTTTTTGAAAGCCCCTTATGATGATTTTGTAACGTGACAATCTGCCCAAGCCCGCCACACCGACTAAGCAAAGCCTTACGGCGCTTGTTCGGTTAAGAACCGGATGTGCTTCATTGAACAGCCTGTCACGTTGCAAACGTGACCTACGAATGCATTCTGATCTCGCATCATTTCGGTAACAATATAAAGTCAGGCATTCCTAGCGGACGGGTAGATGTGGCTAGCGCTGAACAACTGGCAGGAAAAGCGCCCGTTCGGTTACCCTCACCACCAGCGGCTGCATCTGCTGTAGACCGCGTTTGTCCAGGGTGACTACCATCTGGATTGGCGTTTCGATCCCCACGGCGGCAGAGGAAGCAATCTGCAACGTGTATTGTCCTAGCGGTACGTCATCCAAGCGCCAGGCCCCAATCGCGTCGGTTTGTGTGGTGAAGGTGGTTGTTGTGCCTGCGGCCTGCACATTACTGGTCAGGGTAACGAGCAGCCCACCCACGCCGCTGTCGCTGGGATCAGGTTGGCCGTTGGCGTTGCTATCTTCAAAAACAATGCCGACGACACTGGCTGCACTGGCAGCAGTGACATTGATGGTAACCGTTGCAACTGCCGAGCTGACCTGCCCATCATGGGTTGTAAAGGTAAAGCTGTCGATGCCTGTGAAGCCAGGATTGGGTAGATAGACCCAATCTGTCTCTGCACCGGTGAGCAAACCGTGGGTGGGACTGGTGACTACCGTGTAGCTAAGCGGGTCGTTGTCGGCATCGCTGGCGCTGAGATTGATGGCGATCGCGCTCTCTTCGCTCGTCGTGAGCAGTAGGCTCTCGGCCACTGGTGCAGTGTTGGTCGGCAGCACACTGATGTTGATCGTTGCCACCGTGGCTGCGCTTTGTCCATCCTGGGCCTGGAACTGAAAGCGATCTTCGCCGACAAAGTTTTCTGCTGGCGTGTAGAGCAGGCTGGGAAGCTCACCGCTGACCAGCCCATGCGTCGGACTGCTGACCAGCGTGTACCTAATCGTGTCGCTCTCCACATCGCTGGCAAGGAGCTGGATGGCGACATTGCTATTGCGCGTGGTGCTGATTGCCTGGGCCAATGCCACTGGCGCGTCATTGGTTGCCGTTACAGTCAAGGTGATGGTCGAGACTTGGGAGAACGCCTGGCCATCATGCGCGCGAAAGGTGAACGCATCGGTGCCGACAAAATCGACCGTCGGGGTGTAGATCACCGTGTTGGGGGGCAACCATTCGTATGTGCCATGTTGTGGCTTGGCAAGCAACTGGTAGAACAAGTCATCATTGTCCTCATCGGTGCAAGTAACCGTAATGGCGAGCGGTGTATCCTCCGTCACGCTGACAGTGCGATCCAGCGCTACCGGCGCGCCATTGTCACCAACATTGCCCACAAGAATCGTGGTAATGGCGACATTCGATTCGTGCTTGCCGTCGGTGACTTTCCAAAGAAGGGTATCTGCCCCTTCGAAACCTGGATTTGGCGTATAGATATTGGCTTCGAATGAACCGTGGCTTGTGTCCTGCACACGGATGAAAGAAGTCGCATCGTCATTGGCATCGTGAAAGAAAATGCCCAGCCGGACTGAGGTATCTTTGGGCGTCCGCACGGTTTCGTCTTCTGCCACTGGGACACTGTTCATCACTTCCCCCGCGCCACGGCCATAGCTGGGTGTGACAAAGACAATCGCATCTTTGCGACAGGTTGCGCCGTCATCCTTGTAACCAGTGGGACAGCGTTGAAAACAGACCGGCCCCGTACCGTAGAAGCCGGTGGCGCAGCGCGCATAGCAGAGGGCACCATTGCGCTCCAGCCCCGGCGCACAGACACTCACCGCCACGCCCGCGCCGCGGCCATAGGTGGGCTTGCCGTAGAAGTCAAAGATATGTTTGAAACAAGTGGCCCCATGATCAGTATATCCGGGCTTGCAGCGTTGCCAGCAGACCGGGCCGACGCCATAATAGCCCGCCGCACAGCGCGCATAACAGAGCCCGCCTTGCGCCTCCTGATTCGATGCGCACACTAAACTGGCACCACCGCCGCGTGTATAGCTTGCTTTGGCAAAGATATGCGCCTCTTTAAAGCAAAAACTGCTGTCGCTCGTAAAATCGCTAGGACAATTTTGATAGCAAACTGGCCCTTCGCCATAATAGCCAGCTTGGCAGAGTGGATAACAGAGTGCCCCATTCTGTTCGGTGCCTGCCGGACAAGCCAATTCCGTGATCTCGGCGTGGGCGATCTGGGCATCGAACCAGGCCCCCAGCCACAACATCACCGCCAGTGTCGCCAGTATGGCAACCGGCTTGATCGCCATGCGCAGCCAAATGCGTAGCTCTTGCGAGCAGAGAAATTCAAACATCATAAAGAGAGTAGACCACGTCTGTTTCATTGTTGCTCCTTGATAGAGAATCGGTTGATCTGTAAAGCGCTGTAACAACTGTAGCTGTTATTATTTACGTTGTTTATCAGTGCCGCCTTAGCATAGCCATAGCAACGTTAGGCAGCCGTTTTCCGTACGTTTGTCATAAACAGTCGCGATACTCATTTTCGAGCTCTCGCTCTCCTCACCTGTCTCATGTCTCCCTGTCTCGTGTCTCCCTGTCTTCTGGTTAATGACTCATGTTGGGCAAGGACGGGCACGCGGTCGGCGGCGAATCAAGTCACGGGTCTTACCAAAGGTTGATCCGCCGCCCGCCTCATGCCCTTACGCAGCTTGTCATTACTCCTGCGTAACATGCGTTAATGATACGCTACAGCCAGCATACAGGGCCGGCGTGACAAACCCGTCTTGCAAGCGTGCGCTACCGTGACAAAAACAACCGGTACCGTGACAAAAACTGTGACAGACACATTTCGTGCCTTCTGTGGTATATTGATGCCTATCGATCACCCCACCGCGGCAGTGACCGCGCCAGGCGCGGCTTAGTGGTAGCAGCAAAGAATCTATGACGCAGATTGCGCTTACCCTCCTGGGAGCATTTGAAGTGACCGCGAGCGCCAGTGGACAGCATGTGACTGCTTTCGCTACAGATAAGGCGCGCGGCCTGTTGGCCTACTTGGCGCTCCAACCGGCGCTAGCCCATCGCCGCGAGACACTGGCTGCACTCTTCTGGCCCGAGACCAACCATCAATTGGCGCTGACCAACCTGCGCCAGACCTTTCATCGATTGCGTGAGAGCCTCGACCGCGTAGCCCCTGGCAGCAGTGACGCGCTTTTTCGCGTCACCCGCCAGACGGTGCAACTCGATCCGACGGCGCTAACGGTAGATGTCCGCCGCTTTACCACCCTGATCGACGCTAGCGAAAGTCATGTGCATGCCACGCTGGCCGTTTGTGAGCCATGCCTAGCGCGGCTGGCCCAAGCCGCCAGCCTCTACCGCGGCGAATTATTAGCCGGCTTTGGGCTAGGCGATGCCCCGGCCTTTGAAGAATGGTTACTCCTACGCCGCGCGTTCTATCAGCAACAAGCATTGCTTGTGCTGCAACAACTGACCAGCGCCCACGAAGCGCGTGCCGATTACGAACAAGCCCACACCTATGCCAGCCAGCAAGTCGCGCTTGACCCCTATCGCGAGGAGGCCCACCGCCAACTTATGCGTCTATTAACCTGGCGCGGCCTGACCAGCCAGGCGTTGGCCCAATATGAGCGCTGTTGCCATCTGTTGCGCACGGAAGTAGGGGTGGAGCCAGACGCGGCGACAGTTGCATTGGCCGCGCAGATCCGTGCCGGTCAGCTTGATCGAATGATCCGGGCAAGGATGACGGATGATACAGTGCCAAGTGCGCTTTCTGATGCATTTCCTAGCTCGCCGCCAGCCAACTCTCCCGTCACTTTCCACAACCTCCCTGCACAACTGACGCCGCTGGTGGGGCGGACACAGGCAGTGACCGAACTATGCACTCGTTTGCAGGATCGCACTGTGCGCCTCTTGACGATTGTCGGGGCTGGTGGCATGGGCAAGACACGGCTGGCGCTAGGTGTAGGCCAAACCCTGACTCATGGCGTTGATGCTGGCCATCCCCAGTTTGCTGATGGTATCTTTTTTGTGCCATTGGCGTCGTTAACAGTAATCGCGGCTGTTGCGCCTGGCATTGCGGCTACGCTCGGTTTGACCCTGCAGGGCGACCCGCAACAGGCTGTGATTCAAGCGCTACGCAACAAACAGCTACTGCTGATTCTCGATAATTTCGAGCATCTGTTGGACGCTGCTGTGTTTGTGGTGGAACTGTTGCAAGCTGCGCCGGCCTTGCAGATCCTGGTGACTTCGCGCGAACAGGTGCATGTGCGGGGTGAACATCTTTATCTGATTCCGCCGCTGGATTATGGACAGGCGTCGCCAGCCGTGACCGTAGACGCGACCGATGTCGCCGTGGCGTGCAGTCTATCCTCGGTCCAGCTTTTTACCCAGAGCGCACAGCGTGGACAGATAAATTTTACGGTGGATGCCGACAATGTGGCCGCTGTATTGCGGATCTGCCGACTTGTGCATGGGCTGCCGCTGGCGTTGGAATTGGCTGCTGCCTGGGTCGGTATCCTGCCCCTGGCCGAGATCGCCGACGCCATTACCCAACGGTCTGACTTCCTGGCCACTAATTGGCGGGACGCGCCCGAACGGCAGCGCAGTATGCATGCGGTCTTTGCTTGGTCATGGCAATTGCTCACGCTGCCAGAGCAACAGGCGTTACGGCAACTGACCGTCTTTCCGGGCAGCTTTACCCGTGCTGCGGCCCAGGCTGTGACAGGTGCCCACTTGCCAATGTTGACGCGTCTGGTGCATAAGTCATTGGTCCAGTGGGATGCAAACGACTGTCCTGCCACTGGTGGGCGCTATGGCTTGCATGTGTTGCTGCGGCAATTTGCTGCCGAAACGTTGGCGCAACAGTCTGCCGAACAGATGGCGGTGCAGACAGCCCACAGTCGTTTTTATCTCACCTATCTTGCCGAACGTACATTACGGCTGGTGCAGCGTGAACCACAGACGGCGGGCACCGAGATCCAGATCGAGCTGGACAACATTCGGCAGGCATGGCATTGGGCAGCCGCGCAGGGGGATGTCGCTGTGTTGGCGCGCGCGGCCTATGGCTGGTGGCAATTCTGCACCTGGCGCGGCCTGATCAGCGAACTGCGCCAAAGCTTGGCTGTCGCGATCCAGGGTGTGCGGGCTGGGCTGGCAGGCGAGAAAGCATTGACCATTGCGCCGCATGACGAGTTGCAACGTCATGGACAATCCCGCAAAGCTGGGCTGCAACTTCTCAGCCAACTGCTGGCGATCCATGCCAATTTGCTCTTTGCCCAAGGCGTAGATGCGACGATGGCGGCCCAAGCCGAGGAGGCCATTGCTCTGGGGCAAATCTATGGCAGCCTAGAAGGGGAGAGTCTTGGTTATTTTGTGCTGGGCCGCGTCTATCAGGAACTTGAAAAAGTAGCGGATGCCATCACCATGTGGCAAAAGACAATTGCCCTTGCGCAGGCTGATCAGCAAAGCGCCATCCCTAGTGTGATGGTGCGCGATGTCGCACGTATGGCCTATATGTGGTTGCGCGGCGGGGCCATGGCACTAGAAGATTATGCGGCTGGGCGGGCCTATATGCTGCAAGCCCTCCAGATCTGCCAGGCAATGGGCAATGTGCGGGGCGAATTATCTTGCCTGACTAATCTGGCTTGGAATGATTTTGTGATAGGCGACTATGGCGCGGCCCAGCAGCGTTTTGAACAGGGCTTTGCATTGGCCTGTACACTCCACCATCGCTGGGCCGAAATGGCGACTTGCTCGGGGCTCGGTGAAGTCATGCGTCGCCAAGGGCGTTATATGTCGGCGCTGGCTTGGTGGGAACGGAGTTTGACAATTGCTGGCGAATATAGTGCGTACGATGAAGCGTTGATCATGGCTAACCTTGTGCGCCTGCATAGTTATCTGGGGGATCAGCCGGGGGCGCAACAGTGGTACAATCGCCTGTTGCAGGTGCTGGATCGCACCCAATTACCCAAAGATTGCCAACGGCAAGCGCTGTTGGCCGCGGCGGTGAAAGCCTATTATGGGGGCGAATTACCGCGCGCCCTCCTCTATGCCGAACAGGTGCGTCAGCTGACCGGGCCAAGCGAGATCCTCACCGTGCGCGCCGATGTGTTGCTGGTGCTAGGCCATGTGCAAGCCGGCCTGCAGCAATGGGTGGCCGCTGCGGCCAGCTATACCGACGCCATCGCCTGTTACACCAAGATCGGCAACCAATCAGAGGCCACCGAAGCACAGGCTGGTCTAGCGCAGATCGCGCTGGCACAAGGGGATCGCGATCAGGCGCTACGCTGGGTAGAAATTATTTTGCCCGTGCTGATTGAACAGCCGCGCGCCGGACTGACAACTCCTTTTTTTACCTACCTGACTTGCTATCGGGTGCTGGCCGCCAACCAGGACAATCGCGCTGCCGCCAGCCTAGAACAAGGCTGGCGGCTGTTGCTCGATTATGCCGTAGCGATTACTGATGCTACCCTGAGGCGCTGTTTTCTGGAAAAGGTGACTGTGCATCGCGAGTTGCAAGCCTTACACGGACTTCTATAGATTCACGTGCTTATGCCCAAATTTCTATCGGTTACACCCCCGTCGTTGCCTACGTCGCCCTCTCCAACTTCATCTACGACACAAATCTGGCTCATGGGGCAATGGCGTATTTTGCACAATGCAACGCCTGTGGATATCCCCGCCGGTCAGCCGCGCGCGCTGCTGATCTATCTGCTGCTGCAGCCGGACGGTAAGGCGCGCCGTGCAACCTTGGTCGAAGAACTCTGGCCTGATCTGCCGATTGATCGGGGTCGCCGCTATCTAACCGATGCGCTTTATCGTTTGCGGCGTGCCTTTGGTGTCGCGCCAATCCTCGCCGATGCTGAATTGATTCGCCTGGATCTCAGCCAAACGTGGTGGGTGGATGTGTGGTCATTTCTAGCCGCGGCCACAAGTGAAGATCCTGCACTACGCTTGGCCAGCCTTGATCTGTACGCGCCTAGCCTCGTCCCAGAAATTACCGATCACTGGCTCTTGCCCTATCGTATTCAGGTGCAAGAGCGTTTTAGCCAAGTTGCGCTAGGCGTTGCAGATGGGGCGGTGGCCGCACACGAGCATGCGCACGCCGCGACGCTCTATCGGCAACTATTGGACCTGGATCCGCTGCTCGAAGAGGCGCACCGCGGGCTCATGCGGGCCCTTGCCCACCGTGGGCAGTTGGTTGATGCACTCGACCATTATGCCGCGTTTGTGCGTTTATTACAGGAAGAAATGGGTGTCCCTCCCAGTACCCCCACCCGTGCCCTGGCTGATCAACTCTATCAAGAATTAGATCTGGCGCGGCGGCAGGCCGAAACGCGCCCTACGCACCGTTTGATTGGTCGTGTGGGCGAGCGGACAACTTTGCTCACGGCATTGGATCGCGCACGCGCCGGCCAAGCTGGCATGGTGGTCTTGCTCGGCGAGCCGGGGATTGGCAAGACAACGCTGTTGCGCGATCTGGCGGCATCTGCCGATTGGCGGGGCTGGCAGATCTGCTGGGGTAATGCACGCGATGGCCTTGTGCCCGCGCCCTATGCCCCGTTGACCACTGCCCTCAATGCCGCGCTGCCTGCGCCGCGTGCAGCCCAAGTGGCAACAAGCCTGCCGCCGATCTGGCTCAATTTGTTGGCGCGGTTGTTGCCCCCCTTGCAAGCGGCGAACTTGGCACAAACCCACGCTTTGCCTGTCGCTGCCTTGGAGGCCAGTCGCCTGCCCCAAGCCTTGACCCAATTGCTGGCGATGTTGCAAGCTGTTGCGCCATTGTTGCTGCTGCTCGACGATGTGCAATGGGGCGATCCAGCGCTGTGGAACCTCTTGGCCGAAGTACAACCGCTACTGCGGCAACAGCGACTCCTGCTTGTCCTGAGTGGTCGCCGCAACGAATTACAGGCCGATGCGGCCGTTTGGTCACAAATAGAACAGTGGGATCGCGACGGCGTGGCGCAGATTATTGCGCTCAATGGCCTGCTGCCTGGGGAATTGGGTGAATTGGCCGATTTCTATCAGGCCGGCGCTGCGGCCAGGGCCATGCCCCATGCCTTTAATCCCACTGCGGCAAATACGCTGCACGCGGCTAGCGGTGGCAATCCGCTTTTTGCCTTGGAACTACTGGCGGCTGGCACGCCGCACAAGCTGTTGACCACGCGTCCGGCGATTGCTACGCTGGTAACAGGGCGGCTGCACCAACTCAGTGGGCCGGCGCGCCAGGCGATTGGCATGGCCGCGATCCTCGGCGCGCAGGTAACCTACCCTGATTGGGAAGAGCTCTGGCAGCGCGAAAATCCCTATGGCGGCGCGCTGGCCCCCCATGCTGGGGCATTGGAACAAGCCGGCCTGCTGCTGCTTGAGCGCAACGGCTACACCTTCGCCCACGATCTGCTCCACGCCGCAGCCCTGGCCGATATGGACCCTGCCACGCGCCAACGGCGTCACGCCGTGGTGCTCGCTTTGCTTGCGCCGTTGGCGCGACCTGACACTTCTATGGATCCCCTGCGTTTGCTCTATCATGCTCAAGGCGCGGGTGATGGCGCGGCGATTGCCCGCTATGCCCAGGCCGCTGGCGAACAGGCGCTGGCTGCGTTTGCCTTTGCGCGCGCCGAGGCCCATTTCACACTGGCACTGGCACAGTTGGATGAGCCAACTGCGTCCAACTGCGATGTGTTCTATGCCCTCCTCTGGGGGCGCATTCAAGCGCGCCATCTGCTGGCGCGGCGCAACGAGCAAGCCGCGGATCTAGCGGCGATTGCCGCGCTGCCCTTGACAACGGCCCAAACGGTTGCTGTGCTCGCGCGGCGTGCCGAATATCACCTGGTGGTGGGTGAGCTAATGGCCGCCCAATCTACCGTGACGCAGGGATTGGCCTTGGCTAATACGCTCCCCCCGCTCCAGGTTGCCGAGCTACACTTCATGGCGGGGCGTATCGCCCGTGATAGCAAGCAACTGGAAGCGGCCCAGCAGCACATCCAGCAGGCGCAAATGCGCTATCAGCAGGGGGAAGATACATGGGGCGTGGCGGCGACGCAAGATTTTCTGGGCGGCTTGGCCTGGGATCAAGGCGATTATGCCCGTGCCGCGCGGCTACATATGCAAGCTGCCGATGCGTTTCAGGCGCTGGGCGACGCCGTGCGCGAAGCACAGTCGCTCAACAACCTGGGTAGCACCTATTGGGAGTTGGGGCAATATGTCGAAGCGCGTGCC
>DAOTTR010000020.1:0-2715 GCA_034437715.1 Caldilineaceae bacterium | reverse complement strand
GAGCAGCAGGTGATGAAATTTAACGTTGTCGTAGTAGTTACGATTAATTTATCATTGCCTGGGAATATCAGTGTTTGGGTTATAGAATGCCTTTGCTACTGATGCTGTAAATAGAAATTGGCTCAACCGGATCTCATGTGGTTGACAGCGTCGAATCAATTCGACGCCTGCTATGCCAAACCTGCTTAAGTAGGTTTTTCGTGGCAGCCGCCGGTTTCAACCGGTGGTATCCTTGTCAACCACATGGATTCCAAATGAGCCTAGAAATTTTATTAAGTTAATTTGTCCTACAAAATAAGCAATATATGAGTGACAATGCTTGTGTGTTTAGGTCCATTTTATGCAGATAAGCTTGCTTAAAATGCATGGCGGCGTTCGTCTATTGGCGCGCCGTTGGGTACCGCTGGTCGCGATTGGATTCGCGCTGTTAGCGACTTGGGATCGCGTGGCGTCACAGGAGGCTACCCCTACACCCGATGTGAGTACGGTGCCCAGGCCAGCGGATATCTTTACGCCAACGAGTACGCCACTGCCGGTGGCTGCGCCCATTGTTACCGCAACACCTGTCAACCCTTCACCCACAGCGTTACCAAATTCAGGATCGACGCCGTCAGGCAATCAACCGAATAGTGGATCGAACACCGTTGATAACATTTCTACGCCAGCGCAGCCTACGTTGCCCCAGCCTGTTGGCATTCAACAAACAGGGACAATGGTTGGCGCAGCGCTTATCGTAGCGGATAAGCGCACCACCCCTGTGCAGCAAGATGGATCTGCATTGTCAATGGTCGTACGCATGGATCGCGTTTATCTTTGGCCGGGCCAGACTTTTACACTCTATTTTTCTTTGGAAAATCTGGGTGTCCAACCTGTAAGCGATGTACGCTTACACTATGATCTGCCGGCTGAACTTGACTTTCAAGCGGCTGCGGCCAGTGCGTTGGGAAGCGTGCAACAGACACCGCCAACCCTGGATAAAACCCCATTGCTGATCGTGTGGCCGTCATTGGCCCCCGGTGAGCTGGTTACAGCCACACTGACGCTACAGGTGGCATCCCAGACGGCGAACGGTAGCTTGATCGATACGCAGATTGTGGCGGGTGTTGCGGGGCGTGTTGATATCACAACCGACATGACATTCGTGATGCCGCCCGCCGAGTTGCCCCAATTTTGATTGAACGGTTGGCTGGCATTGGCTGGTTGTTCAGCGCCTGCCAGTTGCGCTATAGTGAGTTGAGAAAATGCACGAATGAATCCGCAACACCCTTTATCGATTTGGCTGGCGATCATCGTGATCGTGGTTGGCATCGGCTCATTATTACTGTTAGGTATTCAGCCACAAGTAACGGCTTCGGGCACGCTGGTCAATGGTGGCGGCTTGTTGGCGCAACCTATGACGAGTACGCCTGTGCCAGAAGCCTTGGTGCCCTTTACAGATACAACTTCTGTGACTGATACACTTCCCCTGACTGTATCAGTCACGCCTACGTTTACGCCACTTGCCCCCCTGATCTTGCCCAATGTCACGGTGCCCGATGGCGGACAAGCCTATCTGTTGACCCCCATCGGTGCCGAAGTGGTGGGGTGGGTACAAGATCAGGATGAAACGGTCAATCACTTTGGCGATTACAATATCTATGCTGGCTTTTTTGGCGGTCAGCAACGTGTGGGTGCCATGCAATTCGATCTGGCGAGTGTGCCCATCGGCTCGCCCATTCTCTATGCCGACTTGACCTTGACGGGCTTGGCGGATGAATGGTTGGTGGAGGGTGGTATCTGGCAGGTTGATCTGCTCGCCGAGTGGCTCGATAAAGATTGGGCAAAGCGCGACTTTCACTGGCTGGCCCGCCCCGATAGTGGCCTTGTGGCCTTAGAGCCGCAGCTGGTGAGTATCGATTTGGCGGTGGGGCAATCGAATACCTTGTCGCTGCCAGCGGCGGCCCTGGCGCAACTGGATGCACGCCTGTTTAAAGGCCTGATCTCCTTTCGCATCATAGGCCCCACCAGCGGGACTGATAATTTGTTTGCGTGGGACAGCGGTTTTGGTGCACGCACCAGCGGACGTGGCCCCGTGCTGCGCTTGGTGACAGGTGGCCCTGCACCCGCAGAACCACCGCCGTCCCCCACGCCCAATTATGTGGTGATCACCCTGACGCCTACCGATGATCGTGCTGTGCTGGCGCAAGCGGTCGCGCGTATGACAGCAACCGCGCTGACCCCCCCCAGCTTGGCGCTGGGTACGCCAGAACCGACTGTGACCACAACTCCCTTTCCACCCAACTGGGTGACACCGGTCATCATCATCAATACACCCGTGCCGGAAAATGACGCCACCGCCGCCTGGCAGGCGCAAGTGGCCACGGCCCAAGTGGTTGTGCGCGGCACATCGACGGCGACGCCGCCCAATGTATGGACCGCCACCGCCACTCCCTTGCCACCGCCGCCGACCGCCACGCCTATGATCGTGGCCTATGATCGCTTGACCCCCACGGCAACGGCCACCGCAACACCCGGCGTCTTGCCGGCTGTCTTGAGCGACAAAATTCTCTTCTGGTCGGATCGCACGGGCAGCAGTGCGCTGATGATTATGAATCCAGATGGCAGCAATGTGACGCTCTGGACTGGCGAGGGATCGGCCTGGGCCTATGAGCAGGCCAGACAAAATAAGAATGCATCGCCCGATGGTGGCTTCCGGGTTGTGGTTTCTAGCGAACA
>DAOTTR010000019.1:0-8555 GCA_034437715.1 Caldilineaceae bacterium | reverse complement strand
ATCAACGACGCCCCGGCGTTGGCGCAGGCGGATGTCGGCATTGCGATTGGCACCGGCACGGATGTGGCGATTGAAACCGCCGATGTGATCCTAATGCGTGGCGATTTGCGCAGTGTACCTCAAGCCCTGGCCCTGTCCAAGGCAACCATGCGCAACATCAAGCAGAATCTATTCTGGGCCTTTGGCTATAACATCGCCCTGATTCCGATTGCCGCGGGGATTCTCGCGCCGTTCGTTTGGGCGCCCGACTTTCTGCGCCAGTTGCACCCGATTTTGGCCGCGGGCGCGATGGCTTTTTCGAGTATTAGTGTGGTCGGGAACGCGTTGAGACTACGCGCAATAAAGTTATGAAGCTCATGCTCCAGTAGATTGATCTGCTACAATCTCAATTTGCTGGGTGCGAATAGAAGGTGTCCAGCAGCAGGATAGGCTGATTAGCTGTGTATCCCGCTGCTGGCACATTGCCAGCTAATGTCCAGCGAGTTGTGAATTGCCTTTACAACTCGCATTTCGTGCCTTCATTCCAACCTCGCCGCAGCATTGTATTATCCTCTTGCCTGGCGATCACGCCACGGACCTGTCCAATCCAGCTCAAGTAGCAGTCCATTTGCTTTGTCAAGCTGAAATAGCCGCGCTTGTTGTCATAGCCAAATGAGAATGGCGACGCGCATTTGACCACTACGCAGGCCCACTGCTATTCCTGTCTGGAATAATGAGGAGGTCGGCAAAATTGCCCCTGCGCCTACCCCAAGGGAAAATTTCGTCGCGATCTCGTCGCGATCTCGTCCCCGTGGTTTATTATGCTAAGCCCACAAGGTGCGCTACCTCACGCATAAATCCCAAACCAGGAACCAGAAAATGACGAGCAAACCACCCGATTATCGCATCTATCTGTTGACCGTGTGGCAGGAGCAGAACCGCGGCCCGCCACAGCCGATCACCTGGCGCTTTCGGCTGGGAGCTCCGCGCAGCGGTCGGCAGCAGACGTTTGCCGACGATCCCGCTGAAACAACAAAGCCGAAAGGAGAGGACATGCTTTGATTACTACGTTGCGCTTACGCACAGTTTGTATGGTAGCCGCGTGTCGTTCCATTCCCTGATCACAAGGAGCAAACAAATGAAGTTGATCCCGCAGTATTTCATGGTGTTGTCCATCTTATTGCTGTCGGCCTGTGTCCCGATCCAGCCACCGGTCGCGGCACCAGCCGCCGCCCCCGCTAGTGCGAGTGATGCTGCAGTGGCTGCCCCCGGCACCGAGCTGACCGGCGAATTTGAGTTAGTCCAATTGATTGTTGACTTTCCCCCTGGGACCTGGGCCCCCGCCCACACGCATGGGGGAATGTTGCTGGTGACGGTGTTGAACGGTGAGCAAACGGTACGTGATGCGCAAGGCGTCGAGAAGGTTTACAAAGCGGGTGAGAGTTTCACCGAGACGCCGGGCGAGTACCTCGAGATCGGCAATGCCGGGCAAGCGTTAGTCACCGTCTCTGCCGCAGCCCTGCTGCCCAAAGGGGCGAACCTATCAACGACCAAAGAGGGCATTAACACCGACAACGCGCCCCCAGGTCCCACGACGGTCTATCAAAACAAAATGGCAGTAACCGCGCCCCTGGGTGAATTTGATCTGGTGCAGTTGATTGTCGACTTTCCCGCTGGCACTTGGGCGCCCTTGCATACCCATGGTGGAGAGTTGCTGGTGATGGTGTTGCGCGGTGAGCAAACCGTGCGGGCTGAGCAAGGCGAAGAGCAGGTTTACAAAGCGGGTGAGAGTTTCATTGAGACCCCAGGTGAGTATCTTGAGATCGGCAATGCCGGGCAGGAGTTAGTCACCGTCTCTGCATTGGCGCTGTTACCCAAAGGGGCGAACCTATCAACAACCAAAGAGGGCATTAGCACCGACAACGCGCCCCCAGGTCCCACCACGCTCTATCAGGCCAGGCTGGCGGCCCATAGTAAGTAGTGGCAATGAGACACGGCAGCGTCAGCTCAGCGCTTGCATCGTGCCGCTGGGCTATGGCATCCACTTCGGCTTTGAGATGACGGTCGGGCAGGAGATGGGGGTGGCTGTGGCACAGAAGGTGATGGCACATCCCTAGCAGGATGGAGCATTGGCAAGTCAATAGTGATTAGACCTGTTGCGAAATAAAAGCTTACCAGAGGTAGGCTAGTTGTATCCTCCAGAGTATCGACGTTATTTCGCACCAAGTCTATTGATCTGCATGTGCTCAGCACTTCCACCCTGCTGAGCACATGCGATACATATTCCACATGATTAATGGAACTGAACCAGCCGATTGATCATGCCAACCTGGGTCAGCATCCTCGACTTCGTGCGCCGTTTTTCTAGTGCGCGGGCCGGCGGCTGATGGCGAGGTAAGCTTATACAACGCTGCAAGTGGCCTAGCATCTACGGCACAAAGGTGCGCAGCTTACCGCGCAAAGAAATGTGAGCAGATAACAGGGAAAAAGTCAGATTTAGAGATAGGAGAAGCTAACTTATGGCGCGTATCGAAGCTTATAGTTTTCACGGTCTCGGGTTTGAACTTCACGGACAGCCAAGCACTCAGACATCACAACCTAGTCTCAGCCTGAACACTTTCAGCAGCTTTCACATTCTTGGTGGAGGGGCAATGGTGGAGAGACCGGAAGAGGAAATTTTCCTTTGGGCTTCCTACCCCAACAGCGGGCAAGAGTGGGAGGCCAAGGCAAAGGATCATTCGACGCAGAGTACTGGTGTGTTGTTTGTCTATTGCATTGCCGCCGATATTCCGCCATCGGATTATATCATCGTGCAAAATACCAGTCCTGCACCTGTTAATCATCCACAAGCAGAGGCTACGCTTCCCCCAGAATTCGTCTTGGTTGGCGGTGGCGCGCGCGTAAACTGGAATCAAACTACGACACCGGGCAATTTGCTATATGCCTCCCGGCCTGGCAGTGGTGAAAGCTGGTTTGCCGCGGCGAAAGATCACCTCATTGCTGATCCGGCAACGGTAACCGCCTATGCCATTGGCGTACGGCGATCTTTTTTCGATGCTTTAAACCTGAAGGTCGTACGCTTTCGCGCAAATTCCGTAACAGGGGTTGCGCATTCAATGATCACTTGCGGACCAGACAATGAGCAGGAAGCTACCCTGATTTCGGGCGGTGCCCAGACACATTGGAGCGGAGCGGGGAGTCTCTTAAAGGCAAGTAGTCCGAACATCCCCTCCGGCGGACCTCACCCAGCGCGTCCGTTTGCATGGCTGGCGGGGGGCAAAGAACACTTTGCGTCTGACCCCAACACCATAACCGCTTGGGCCTTGGCTTTGGTAAAATGCCGGTAGAGGATGTAACAAAGAACCAAATTTACATCATTCATTATATGCCTAAGCAATTCAATGATAACTCATCCCAAAATGAGTAGTAGATAGGCAGGATGACCACCCTTTTTCATATACACACTTTCAAATTCACAGCGTTCTCGCAGGTAGGGATAATTGTAACAATAGTCTCATTCATAGAACAGAGGTGAATAACTCATGAATTTAGAGAATAAAAGTGATCAGTACCACATGGCGGTCACTGTTATCGCTCGGCTTCAGGAGATCGCTGCGCAACCGGAGCATTGGTCCGCAGCAAAAGCAGATCCACGAAGCTTCCTACAAAATCAATATGACATCGAACTTCCAGCTGATACGTTGATTGAATTGTATGACATCGCACGTGATACAGGTAAGACGATGTTGTATGCAGCGGAATTGGAGGTGCAGATCGGTGCACAGAACAGTTCCACGCTTACCTATCAACCTGTAGTACATGGCGCTGATACGCTGATCCGCTACCTTACCGAGCGCAATATGGGCTGTCCATTGGGAACCATGCCTTACAAGACATTGCGAAGGGTCGAAAAATGCATCAAATATGCGCTCATCAAGGGTGGTATTCAGTGGGTTCCGGTAGAGGAAGGTTCTCCGCTTGGTCATTTTGAATATACAGACATTCAAAAGGTGTGCCTCCAGTCTGTGACCATGAATGAAGAGGTCATTGAATGCCTATCATTTATTCAACCGCGCTAAATCTATCTGTAAAGGTAGAGAGTGATGGTAGTGAAGACAACTACCTATATGGCGTATTTTGCTGATGACCGTCTTAACATGGTTATCCTCACCAACCAGGACTCGGACCCGTGGGACATGAGTAAAGCTATTGAACTAATTGAGACTTTTCAAATCACCGCTGTAGTATCGATTTATGCAATTGACATCTACCAGAGGTAGCATAAATAAGTTTCAATTAGTTCATAGCTAGGTTGGTCGAGCCGGCATTGGCTGGACAGGAAGCAGAGACGATGATGAACATGGGGGCCGCCAAAACCATTGCCCGCCAATGGCTGGCCGAAGCGTGGGAAGGGAAGCCCGGTTTTCTCGGCGCGATCTATTGTGGATCGACCAACTGGAAAGCGGACGAAATGGCGTATGTGCCGCCATCCGATATTGATATACTGATTTGGGTGGATGGCGAGACTCGCACGTTAGCGCGACTCTACCGGGACGGGGTGATCCTGCACCCGTCTGTCCTGCCCTATAGTCGGTTAAGCCGCACACCCGAGGAGATCCTCGGTGATTTTCGGATAGCCGCTCATTTCAGCGTGCCCAGCATCATCGCCGACCCCACGGGACACCTGACCCTGCTGCAACGGGCGATTGCCCCGGAATATGCGCGGGGGGTATGGGTGCGTGCCCGCTATGAACGGGTACGCACACGCCTTGACGAAATTCTTGACACTTGGCTGGCCCCCGATTTGGAGACAGATGAATTCTGGATGCAGGTATTGGACCTTTACTATGCGGTTTTCATTTTGTCGGAAATCGTACCCGTGGCCGACCTGCGTGACCCCACGGTGCGTAAAGCGTTTAGCCTGTCACGAGAAATTCTCGCCAAGCAGGGTCGCCTGGACCTGCAAGAAGCGCTGTTGACACTGTTGGGTTGTCAACCCATGAGCCGCGCCGATGTGGAGGCCCACTTTGCGGTGTACGAAAACGCCTTTGACCAGGCTAGCGCTTTTGTCTACACACCCTTCTTTTTCAGTGACGATGTAAGCGCCGCGGCGCGCCCGGTCTCGGTCGGCGGGGTGCGCGCAATTATTGACAGCGGTTGCCACCGCGAAGCCATGTTTTGGATGGTATTCATCTACAGTGTCGCCGTGAAGGTAATGCAAACGGATGGGCCCGATGCCGAGAAGGCAGCATATGTGGCGCAATATCGTCAACAAATGGCCGACCTGGGATTACGCACCAAAGAGGATATCAGCGCACGCGTGGCGCAACTCAAAGCGTTGGTGCCCGCGTTCATGGCAGTTGCCGAAGAGATTATGAATCACAATCCAGCCATTCAAAGTTGAAAATCAGACGACCAAGTAGCGGAAAATCGAAAGGAGCTTTTCATGTCAACCAAACAAGGTGATCTCACGTTACTCAACGACCCGGTCGCCCAACGGCTGTTGCAATCGACCATCCCGGCGCGTTTTGCCTACAACTGGCGCGATGGCACGCCGCGCGTCGTGCCGATTGGCTTCCATTGGAATGGCGCCGAAATTGTCTTGGGTACGCCGCCAGATGCGCCCAAGATGAAGGCGTTGCGGGATGGCGATCAAGTCGCCCTGACAATTGACAGCGACACGCAGCCCTACAAAGTGCTGCTGATCCGGGGTCCCATCCGCATCGACCTGGTGGAGGGCATTGCGCCGGAATATGCTGCGATGTCCAAACGCGTCATGGGGGAGGAAGGCGCAGCAGCCTGGCTGGCGCAACTCGCGCCCATCTGCCCACGCATGAACCGCGTCTTTATCCAGCCTAGTTGGGTTGGCATCCTCGATTTTGAGACGCGCTTCCCCAGTGCCATCGAGCGGGCGATGGCTGGCGGATAATTGTTACCAACAACGGAGGATAAATTCAGATGGAGCGCTTCGTCTGGCGGCAGGAAGATGGGCAGTGGCATCGGCATATTTGGAACTATCAGTTTAAGGCCGCCGGGTGAGCTTTACGCGCGCTAACGCTTCTAACCCCAGCGGGGTAGCGTGCAATGTACCTGCATCTTTACCAACGATAGCAAATGGCATGAACAACGCAGGAGGCGCTGATGGTAGAGCAGGCAACAAGACAAGATTTACAAAGGGCGCTTTTACACACGCAGGAAACCTATGACCTGCCTGGGCTTGCCCTGGCTGTCGCTTATGGCCGAGAACCAAGCCGGACGCTGGTCGTCGGGACAGATGAAAAAGGCGTTCCTTTGACACAGGAAAGTCTCTTTCCCATCGCCTCGATTACAAAATTGGCCACAGCCTTGGCGATTTTACGCTTGGCGGACCAGGGTTTGCTGGCGATCGGGGATCGGCTTGATCAGTTCGTACCCACGGCGGCGGCCGCGCGCGCTGGTGTTACCATCCAACAACTACTAACCCACACCGCCGGGCTACCCGGTTTCTCACCTGCTGCCTGGACGTATGATTTGAATTTAACTTGGCAAATCCAGCGACAAGCTTGTCTGACCATTGCCCCGACCAGCCCAGGTGACCGCGTGGCCTATAGCAATGTCGGTTATGGTCTCTTAGCTATGGTGGTGGAGCAGCTGACTGACCGGCCTTTTCGCGACGCGCTCAGCGCATTGGTCATTGAGCCACTGGGGATTGCAGCCTATCTAGGCAGTGAGCCACCTCGTGCGCCAATCCATCTCACGGACAGCGCCGATGACCAAGCCGGCACGCCCTTGGCCGCCTGGAATTCGCCCTTTTGGCATACCCTGGGCGAGCCATGGGGTGGCATGGTGACAACCCCTGTTGGCACCCTGGCGCTTTTGCGCGCCTATCAAGGGCTACCAACGGGTTTCTTACGGCCGGTCACGGTGCAGATGGCAACCCAAGACCGAACGGGTGGGCTTGGTGGCGGCTTTCGGTGGCAAACTTGGGACCACTGTCCGTGGGGGCTTGGGCCGTGGATCATCGGCGCGGGAATGCAGCATTTTGCTTTTGCCCACGCCACACCGCGGACGCTTTGTCATACGGGCTATAGTGGTTGCGCGGTCTATTACGATCCAACCGTCGATGTCGCTTGGGGGATTCATGGGACTATCTCTGCTGCCGATGAGCGTATCTTACAAGCCTATGCCATGCTGAGCGCAGCGGTGTTGGGTGCGTAAGCACTAGCTAAGTAACCAACTTGCGCGAAAAGACGTGTTCTTGCACCGTCTGGCGTTCCTTGCCACAGGTTCATAGCGGGATAAACCAACGCTCTTTAACAACTTTATCCAGCTTCCTCCACCGCGCCCAATGCCTTAAGGGTGGCCACCTGCGTTGGTGTCAAACCAGTTGCGCCGGTGATGTTCATGCAATCGGCAGTTTGCAGCGATTACCAAATCACCATGCCTTCATTGCCAAAATTTGCCCAGATTCGTGTAAATTCAGTGATAGTTAACCGCAGATCCTTTTTGCGTGTGGGGTCGAGTAACACCACGGCGCGCTTGTCAATGCCGGCTAGGACAAGTGCATGAAGCCCACTCCCACCAGCAGGCAAATCTGCAGCACGTACAAAGATGATGACGGGTAGATTTTGGGCAAGCAGCTTGGTGAGTTGGTCAATAGTTCCGTTCTCAAACCAGCGGATGTTGTGTCTCCAATCCTCTAGAACGGATGCAACATTTTCGGGCAATGTGCCGAGTAAGGGAACTGTCTGCAAGGCAAAAGCAAGCGCTTGCTCGCTATACTGTTTGCCATGATAGGCCAAGACCATGCGGATACAGGCGGGGATACAAGTATAGGAAGTTGTTTGCTGGAAATGGGGAACAGCCAACTTGCTCATGCCGCAACATGTTCAATGGCTTTATGGCGCATCGCTTCAAACGAGGTTGAGCGTTCAGCAAGGAGTTCACCATCCGCGGTATAAGTCAGGTGTCCCAATAACAGCTTGGCATCTGATGCATAAACATCCACCCGCCAAAGATTGCCTTTATTTTCGGCAGCAGGTTCCTGCTGGGTGCTTACTTTGACCGCATCACCTAGTTTCCGAAACAAGAGATGTAACGCTTGGGTCTCGATCTTTTCGGCAGCCAAATTCGCAGGCGAGAGGAAGATCCCATCTGGGCCAAATTCAACAATCACTTCCGCTCCCGGTAATAGGCCATACTGTTCGACAAAGGGTAAAGGAATCTGAATCCCTTGGGCATTCACTTTCTGGCGCGTACGCAACATAATCGAATCTCCTTATCCTACCTACAGAGCGTAGCGCACGATCTAAAAAGTGTCTGCGCACTCATTCAACCCATTATATCACAGATGAAATGTTCCCGTTCAAGTGGAGGTGGCCACCAATCTAGCTTGCGCCACCGCCCCAACGCCTTGCGCATGGCAACCTGCGCCAGGGTCGAGCCGGTCGCGCTGGTGATGTTCATAGGTTCGTCGGCTCTGCCAGCGCGTAAGCAACCGCTTGCTCTAGTGACATGGCGCAGCCTTCGGCCCATGCGGCGGCAAAAGCAGCTTCGTCTAAGTGCTTGTGGAGAATCGTCAGTGTGCGCTCGTTTTC
>DAOTTR010000018.1:0-16570 GCA_034437715.1 Caldilineaceae bacterium | reverse complement strand
TAATCGGGCGTCCGCTTGCCGCTGGTTTTTCACAGGCCATTGCCACGATTTGGCAGCGTTGGTCGGCAGTAATCTGGGCAGGGCAGCCAGGTCTTGGCAAATCCTCTAACCGTTCTTCGCCACTCAACTCGCTGAGTGGGATTCCTTGCAATGCGCTCCAGCGCTTTTGCCACAGTTGCACTGGTGCTAGTGCTGGGGGGCGTAGATACCACGGCGGTCAATAAGGCACGTTTACGCGTGTACATCATCGTAAAAGTAGGGTGCCTTATTGACGCCGGGATCTACTGGTGCCCTACATGCGTATTTTGCTTGTTGTGAACTGGGTCGGTGTTTCGCCAAGAGCGGGTCATTAATCCGGTTGCAAACCCACGCCAGCATAATCAACGCCATGTGGATTCATCACAAGGTGCGACGCATCTAGAATTTCAAAGCCGACAACATTGCCGTCATGATCATGGTCAATCATGATCCCTGGCTTCTCTTCATCACTCTCTTCATCTTCATCACTCTCTTCATCTTCATCACTCTCTATCTTCATCACTCTCTTCATCTTCATCCCTCTCTTCAATTGGACCATCACGCAGGGTAATGCGCAAAATAGACCTTATGCCGATTTAATTTTGTGAATTCGTAGGTGCGGTTTGTAACCGCACAATCAGGGTGGAGCCAGAGTTGTGCGGAATCGTTGTGCCAGTGAATACACCCTAAAAAAGACGGCAGGATTGATGTCGGCTATATTGACCCTGATTCTTGCGCCAAGGGAGGATCGTTTACACTGGCTGGTTTGACGAGTTGGAACCCTTCTTGTAAGATTGGCGGATGAACAAATTCGTCGCCGATCTGCATATCCATTCCTACTACTCGCGCGCCACCAGCAAAGAGCTAAACCTGGAACACCTGAGCAAGTGGGCCCAATGGAAGGGCGTCAACTTGGTGGGGACAGGTGATATTGCGCACCCTGGTTGGCTCCAGGAGCTGAAAACCAAGCTAGCACCCGCCGAAGAGGGCTTATTTCAGTTGAAAGCTGAGTATGCAGATGCGATTCGCGCCGACGTGCCCGCGGCTTGCCAAGCGCCGGTGCGCTTTATGCTGGCTGGCGAGGTCAGCAATATCTACAAGAAAAATGGCGCAGTGCGCAAGATCCATCACCTGATCTTCATGCCATCCTTTGCCGCGGTCGAACGCTTACAGGCCAAGCTCGAAAAAATTGGCAACATTCGCTCGGATGGCCGCCCGATCCTGGGCTTGGACTCGCGCAATCTGCTCGAAATTGTGTTGGAAACCGATCCACAAGGCTACCTGATTCCGGCCCACATCTGGACGCCCTGGTTTGCCATTCTCGGCTCCAAATCTGGCTTTGATGCGGTGGACGAGTGCTTTGACGACCTGACGCCCCACATCTTTGCGCTGGAAACCGGCCTTTCCGCCGACCCGGCCATGTGTTGGCGCATCTCCAGTCTGGATGACTACACATTGATCTCCAACTCGGACGCGCATTCGCCACCCAAATTAGCGCGCGAGGCCACTCTGTTCGACACCGCATTTTCCTACGCGGCCATCTTCAACGCCCTCAAAACCGGCGATCCAGAGCGCTACCTGGGCACACTGGAATTCTTCCCCGAAGAGGGCAAATACCATTACGACGGCCACCGCAACTGTGGCATTCAATGGCATCCGCAGACCAGCCTTGCCCACAATGATCTGTGTCCGGTCTGTGGCAAGCCGGTCACGATTGGGGTCATGCACCGCGTCGAGACCCTGGCCGATCGCCCAGAAGGGGCAAAACCAGCGCGCACCCATCCCTATCGCAATTTGATTCCACTGCTCGAAATTCTGGGCGAAGTGCATGGTGTGAGGCCAAGCGCCAAAAAGGTCCAAGTCCACTATCAAGCACTGCTGACCACGCTCGGTTCCGAATTGCATATTCTGCTGGACGCGCCCCTGGAAACGGTGGAAGCCGTCGGCGGTTCACTGCTGGCCGAAGGCTTGCGTCGCGTGCGCGCCGGCAACGTGACCATTGATCCTGGCTACGATGGCGAATATGGCGTGATCAAGCTCTTTGACGCCAGCGAAAGGATCACCCGCGCCGCGCCCCAAATGCGGCTCTTTGGTATGCCAGAAGCGCCGATCACTCCTACAGAAAAGGTGGCGGAACTCGCCCCGGAAGCCGCTTTGCCCCTAGCCGAAGCACGCCAAGCTTATCTTACCGATCAAAAATCCGTTCTACCACTTTCTTCTATACCACCAACGCCCGCCAAACAATCCGCTCAATCCGCTCCCCCCAAATCCGCTGACAGCGCGCACCCCGCTTTAGACAGCTTGAACGCGCAACAGCGCGCCGCGGTAGAATGCACCGATCGCGCCGTGATCATTGTCGCCGGGCCAGGCACGGGCAAGACACACACCCTCACCGTGCGCATCGCGCATCTGATTGGAGCCAGGGGTGTGCCGCCCGCTCAGATCCTCGCCATCACCTTTACCAACAAAGCCGCGGCCGAGATGGCGCACCGCTTACAGCGCTTGCTGGGCAAAGCCCTCGCCAGCCGCGTGACGATACGCACCTTTCATGCCTTTGGCGCGCTTGTGTTGCGCGAAGCGGGCGAAGCGCTGGGCATCAGCCCTGCCTTTGCCATTTGCAGCGAAGAAGATCGACGGGCGCTGCTCAAGCCCCTGCTGCCCGATCCAAGCGAGAAGTTGCTCAATCAACGCTTGGCCGAAATTTCCAGCGCCAAGAATGCCCTGCTCTTGCCCGATGCGCCCGCGTTGGCAACACGCTTTCCCGACGCGCCAGCTTTGGGTGAACTCTATGGCCGCTATCAAGCCGCCCTGCGCGCCAATCGCCTGCTCGATTTCGATGATCTGCTTTTGCAGACGGTGCAATTGTTTGAACGGGAACCGGCAGTCTTGCAACGCTACCAGGAACGCTTCCAGTGGATTTCGGTGGATGAGTATCAGGACATCAACTTGGCCCAATATCGGCTGCTGCGTCTGCTGACACCACCCACGACGGCCTTGTACGCGATTGGCGATCCTGACCAAGCAATCTATGGTTTCCGCGGCGCCCGGCGCGAATATTTCTTGCAATTTCAGACTGATTTCCCCAACGCCAACTTGTTGCAGTTGCGCCGCAACTATCGTTCCACCCAGACCATTCTCGACGCGGCCATGCAGGTGATCAATGGCAGTACAGATCGGGAAGGTGCCTTGGCGATTTGGTCAGACTTTGTCGATCAGACCAAGCTGGCGATCTACCAAGCGCCCACCGACAAAGCCGAAGCCGAATATGTGGTCCACCAGATCGAGCAAATGGTGGGTGGCACCAGCTATTTCTCATTGGATTCTGGCCGCACAACCGGCAACGAACAGGCGCTGCGTGCCTTTGACGACTTTGTCGTGCTCTACCGCACCAATGCCCAGAGTCGCTTGCTCGAAGAAGCCTTTGACCGCTCTGGCATTCCCTATCAGACAGTGGGCCAGACGCCGCTGGTCGAATACAAGGAAATTCGCCTGATTTTGGCCTATCTCTGGCTAACAGTAAACCCCACGGCGACCTTCTACCAGGAACAGATCTATGGCAATGCACGGCGCAAAGACATTGTGCGGGTTGGCTATTTTCTGGCGCGCCTGCGCGCCATGCAGGGTACGCAAGCGGTCAGCGAACTGATTGCTACCATCAGCACCTTTTTGGTCGAAGACTTGGCGCAGAGTTTTACTGATCCACAGGTAGCGCGCATCGCCCGCCTAGGCCGACGTGCCGTCACCTATGAACACGATCTAGCGGCCTTTTTGGAAGCATTGCTGCTGCAAAATGAAGCGGACGAATACAACCCACAAGCCGATCGCGTCACATTGATGACCCTCCATGCGGCCAAGGGGCTAGAGTTTCCTGTGGTCTTTATGGTTGGTTGCGAAGAAACATTGCTGCCCTACCAGCAGAGTGGACGCGAAAGTGATATCGAGGAAGAACGCCGTCTCTTTTATGTAGGTATGACGCGCGCCCAACAGCGGTTGATCTTGCTCCATGCCCGGCGACGCTTGCTATTTGGTCAACGCGTGCAAAATCTGCCTTCCCGTTTCTTGCAGGATATCGCACAAACACTGACCGAAGTCAAAGCCATGGTTGGTCGCAAAGGGCGCAAAGCTGAACCAGAGGCCGCCCAATTGCTCCTCTTTTCTGTTTAGCGCTCTACCGTTAAACAGATTTTTCACGAATCTACCAGTGCGGGTATGAGCTAGGAACCTTGATAATTCCTAGCTCATACCCGCACTGGTTTGTTGTATGGACAAATTTTACCCACCTGCAACCATCCCTTTTTCTAAAATCCCCAATCAGCTTGATTATTCTTTGCAAGCAACCTTAAATATCTCTTCGTTACTCGGCGGAAAGTTTCACATATCTTACGCAAAATAGCGGATTCATGTAGGGAACGAAAGCTATATGATGAAGAGATAGCATACTTTTCCGATCAGGCGCGTCTGCGCCCCATAAGGTGACTGGCCATATAGCAATGTTGCATCTAGTTCTCCTCCTTGCTGACAATGCCTACATCCATCCATGATCATATTTACGTAAAAACTCACTACACGTACGTTCGTTATCGTTTATTTACTGTGATCATATTCACTACCATCAAAGGACGATTGTTTATGACTGATCCACGTTATCCGCAGAGTCCGATCAGCCTGCGCAGAACCATACGCCGGCTCGGATTTCTGATCAACCTGATTCTGGCGCTGGCCCTGGGCTTGCAATCCGTGCCCGTCGCGGCTGCCGCGATTGGCGCGGCACGCACGGTGCAAAACACCACCAATGCCTGGAAAACGACCAATGCCCGTAACAATTATCAGGCAATCGCCGCCGCTGGCACGATCACCAATACGGTGAGCGTCGACAGCAGCACCACCGATCCCAACACCGTTAACAACACCGCGGTGCAAACCACCACGGTCACTTCTGTCGCCGATCTGCAGATCAGCAAAAGCGATGGCGTGACCACGATGACGCCGGGGACAACCACGACCTATACCATCATTGTCACCAATGCTGGCCCCAGCGCGGTGCTTGATGCCAGCGTGACCGACCCACTCCCGGCAGCCATCAGCAGCGCAACATGGAGTTGTAGCGCGGCGGCTGGCGCAAATTGCGATGACAGCAGCGGCACAGGCGACATTGACACCACCGTTGATCTAGCCGTAGGCAGCACAGCGACCTTTACCGTCGTCGCCAATATCCTCTGGACGGCGACGGGCACGCTAAACAATACAGCGACCATTACGCCACCACTCGATACCACTGACCCCAATCCGGACAACAATAGCAGCACCGACAGCGATACCCTGCTCACCGGCACGCTGACCGGCCTGGTCTATTTGGACACCAATAACAGCAATGGTGCAGATGGCGGCGAAGGGTTGCCCAACGTCACGGTAATGATCACCACCAGTGTCGGCACAGTCTTCACCGTGACCACCGACAGCAATGGCGGCTTCAGCGTCACTGTTCCGGCGGGCGACACCCAAGTGGATGTGGTTGATAGCGACCTGCCAACCGGCGTCGTACAGATTGAAGGCACCGATGCGACGACGGTCACTGTACCGGCCGGCGGTACAGCCAACGATGTCAATGGCTACGAACTCGAAGCGCAAGTTTACGGCCATATCTTTGAAGATGTCAACGGCGATGGCAATCAGGATGCGGGCGAGCCAGATCTGCCCAGTATATCGGTCATGATTACCGACGCCTTTGGTATTGCCCAAACGGTGACCACCGATGCCAATGGCAACTACACAGCCACCGTGCCCATCGGCAACGGTACCACCTTCACCGACACGGTGATCGTGGATGTGGTTGAGAGCACCCTGCCCGCCGGTTCGATCCAGACCGCTGGCACCGATCCCGATGCGGTCGTCGTGACCGCGGGTACGGCCACCAATGCCGGTGATGACGGCTACCAACGCCAAGGCTTGGTGCAGGGTGTCGTCTATATGGATGAAAATGGCGACGGCGTCTATACTGTGGGCACCGACACCCCGCTGCCCGACGTCACCATTACGGTGACCGACAGCAACGGCGTTGCCTACACCTTGGTCACCAACGCCAACGGGGCCTATAGCCAAACGGTGCCGGCTGGCGACACCATTGTCGATATCGATGATAGTGACCCCGACCTGCCCGCCGATGTAGTCTTGACCGGTGGCAGCAGCGACCCAACCACGGTTACCGTGCCTGGTGGCGGCAGCGCAACCGATGACACGGGCTATGTCCTGTTGGCCAGCCTGGGCGACCGTGTCTGGCTGGATCTCAATGGTGATGGCATACAAGATGCCAATGAACCAGGTCTGGAAGGCGTTGTGATCAGCCTGAGCTTGGCGGGCAGCAACGTCGCGACGATCCCCACCGGGCCGACGGGTTACTATAACTTCAGCGACCTGCGCCCAGGCAATTACACCGTCAGCGTAGATCCAACAACCTTACCCGCAGGCGTCACCCAGACCTTTGACCGCGATGGCACCTTGAATCACGCAACGGTGGTGACCATCGCCTCCAGCAGCGCGATTGTCGATGCCGACTTTGGTTACCAAGGCGACAGCGCCATCGGTGATCGGCTCTGGAATGACCGCAATGGTAACGGTCTACAGAACGGTGGCGAAACGGGTATCGCCGATGCATTGGTCACGTTGACCCTGGCCGATGGCTGGGCGATTACCAGCACCACTTCGCCCACCGGTTTCTACACCTTTGCCGGCTTGATCCCAGGCGTCTACACCGTAACCGTAGACAGTGCCACACTGCCCACCGGGGCCATTCAAACCCACGATCGCGATGGCACGCTCGATGACGCAACGGTTGTTACGCTGGCCGCGGCCACCACGATTACCGATGCCGACTTTGGCTACCAAGAACAGGGCGCGCTGATCGGTCACATCTATGAAGATGTCAACGGCAATGCGACGCAGGATGTGGGTGAGCCAGATCTGGGCAATGTCACGGTGATTGTCACCGACAGCCTGGGCGTTACCTACACCTTGACCACCGATGCCAGTGGTAACTACACCGTCACCCTGCCCATCGGCGACGCCACCGTGGACGTGGACGAAAACACCTTGCCAGCGGGCATGGTCCAAACCGAAGGCGACGACCCGACCACCGCCACCGTCCCCGCAGCGGAAACAGTGGATGCGGGCAACGACGGCTACCAACGCCAAGGGTTGGTTGAGGGCACCGTCTACATGGATAGCAATAACAATGGCGGCTATGATGTCGGCACAGACGTGGCTTTGGCCAGTGTCAATGTCACCGTCACCGATAGCAACGGCGTCACCTACACTGTGATTACCGACGGCGCAGGCTACTTCAGCCAGATTGTGCCGGCTGGCGCAACCGAGGTTGCGGTCAATGACACCGATCTCCCAGTCACCGCGATGATTGAAAACGGCTTCACCGACCCAGATACAGTCAATGTGCCTGGTGGCGGTGTCGGCACGACCAACTTCCCCTATGTCGAACCGCTGGTGATCGACAAGGATGCCGTAACCGACAGCGTGGTAGCGGGCACGCAAGTCACCTATTCCATTGCGATCCGCAATATTGGCGCAACAGCCCTGACCAATGTGACCATTTCGGACACGTTGCCAGCAGGCTTCACCTTCGCCAGCAGCAGCATCACGGCCAGCAACGCCAACCGCACGGCCACCAGCGACCCGACCATCGGTGATACAACACCAGTCTGGGGCACCTGGACGCTCAATGCCGGTGGCAGCGTAACCATTCTCTTCACGGCAGATGTCGCCAGTTCGGTGGCGGCGGGTGTCTATGACAACACCGCCTATGCCAGCAGCGACCAGAGCGGCCCTGTGGATGATGAGGGCACAATTGGTCAGGATGACAACACGCCAACCGGTGAAGATCCAGAAGCGGATGAAGATGTAACGATTACGACCGTCGCCGATCTGGCCGTCTTCAAGTATGACAATCCCGATCCGGTAGCGGCAGGCAGTACACTGACCTACACCATCGTCGTGACCAACTACGGTCCTAGCGATGCGCAGAATGTGGTCATCACCGACACGCTCTCGGCGGACACAACCGTGGTCTCGGCCAGCGGCTGTACCGTCAACGGCAGTAGCGTGATCTGCGACTTTGGCACGATTGCCAACGGTGCCAGTGAATCGGTGACAATCGTGGTCACCGTCAGTGCCGAAGTGCTGGTTGCCGCCGCCACGGATGGCGCGGTCAGCGTCGCAACAGCCGCCACTGACGCGGAAGTTAGCACGTTGCAGGCCCAGCCCGCAACGGCGTCGCTATCGCCTAACGACATTGCCTTGCCTGTAGGATTGGCCGTCGTATCGCCCAGCGAGGTCCTCGCGACAGCAACCGCCGACACAGCATTGCTTGTTCCGGTAAGTGTTGCCTCGGCGACACTTGTCCAGCCCGGTCTGGCTTCTACGGAGCAGAGCAGCTACCAAGTCAGCACCCTCACAGGTGGTGCAGGCAAGGCAGCACCGCTCAATCTACAGCGCGACGGACCCGTTCTGTTAAGTTAGTGAACGTAGGGTAGCAAGTTTGTGGATGACTGGTAGGCAACAGCTCATCAGTCATCCACAGGCGATTACAGAAACCAAGTCACCATAGGATGGTACAGGGTCGGGAACGCAAGCATGGCTAGTGATTACACGGTAGAAGGCCTAGGCAAACAAGTAGACGCAATGCGCACTTTTGCGCTTGGCCCAAAGTGGCACCCGCGCGCCGTGGGAATGCGGATGATCTTCGCCCTGTTGCTGGTGCTTGTAGCCACCGTCTGCTGGAGCCAACCCATGCTGGCCAGTGCGCTGCCCCGCCCGGCTGCGCTGCCGATGGCGCAACTCAGTGACAGGGGTGTCGTCACCAATACGGTCACGGTTGGCAGCTCAACCTTCGATCCCAATCTGGCAAACAATACGACCGTCCAGACCACAACGGTGATCATTGTGCAAGGTACCGTGCCCACGGTGACCGCCACACCGGTCACACCGACCCAGGAACCGACCGCGACGCCAACCGTTACCGCTACGCCGACCGAAACGGCGACGCCAACCGTTACACCAACAACAACCTTCACCCCGACCGCTACAGTGACGGCCACAGTGACGGCCACAGTGACGGCCACAGTGACGGCCACAAGCACGGCCACAAGCACGGCCACAAGCACGGCCACGCCAACAGAGGAACGCACGGCGACACCAATCGTGACAGCGACGCCCACGGCGGAAACCACCGCGACGGCCACGTCAACTGTAACGGTGACAGACACAGTGACGCCAACGGCGGCCATCACAGCAACACTCACACCAACGGCGACAGTCACGCCAATCGTACCATTGACTGTTACGCCAACCCTGACGGCCACCGCAAAAACAACGGCGACGCTAACAGTGACAGTCACCGCGACAACAACGGACACAGTCACCTTGACGCCGTTGCCGACGACAACGCCCACCGCGACGGACACGGCAACCGCGACACCGATCCCAACGGCTACAGCAACCTTGACACCAAGCGCGACGCCGACCCCGTCTGCGACACCATCATTCACACCAACGGCGACGGACACAGCCACTTTGACGCCTGTCCCAACGGCAACTGAAATATCAACGGATGCACCAACAGCAACGTTGACACCAAGCGCTACGCCGACCCCGTCTGCGACACCATCATTCACACCAACGGCGACAGACACGGCTACCTTGACGCCTATGCCACCGACGGCAACCGCGACGCTGGCTGATACACCAACGGCAACACCATCGCTGACGCCGACAGCAACAGACACGGCAACCGCGACGCCTATGCCAACCAGCACGGTTACGCCAACTTTGACGCCAACGGCAACACCGACCTTGACACCGGTGCCAACAGTAACTAGCACAGCCACAGCAATCGATACACCAACATTGGCACCAACGCCAACCCTGCCCGCGACGGACACGCCCACTGTCACCCCGACTGCAACGGACACAGTGATCCCAACGGCCACACAAACGGCCACCGTGATTCCGACGAGCACGCCGGTTACACTGATTGGCGACTTTGTCTGGTTTGATCAAAATGCCAATGGCATCCAAGAGGCGGGTGAACCTGGTCTGGCTACAGTCCAAGTAACGCTCTACCGCGACGATGGCTCACTGGTAGCGACGACCATTACCGATGCCACTGGCTACTATCGCTTCACGGGCGTAGACCCTGGCAATTATGTCCTGGTCTTCACCACACCGACACAAAATGGTGAGGCGTATGCCTTTAGCCCAGTCGATCAAGGCGATCAGCTAGGGGATGGCGCGGCGGATAGTGATGCGGAGCCCAGCACGGGGCAGACCGCCGTCTTTACCATTGCCACCGGCCAGAGCGACTTGAGTTGGGACGCTGGTTTCTATCTGCCCATGCGCATTGGCAATCTGGTCTGGCATGACAAAAACAACAATGGCTTGGTCGATGGCGATGAAGGTGGCCTGCCCGGTGTCACGCTGCAACTCTTCGGCGAGGGTGCGGATCCAGCCGGCGTTGTGCCGCTGGCGACCACTGTAACCGATGCCAATGGCATCTATGCCTTTGGCAACTTGCCACCGGGGCGCTACTTTGTTTACATGCCAACTCCGCCAACCGGGCATCCGGTGAGCAGCACAGCCAGCGATACGGCGGACAATGGTGAGGACAACGACAACAATGGGCAGCAAGCCGGGCGCGGCGGTACTGTGCGCAGCCCGATCATTGCGTTGCTACCGCAGGCTGAGCCAAGCAGTGATGGCGACGGGGCAAACAGCGACCAAACCATTGATTTTGGCTTCTTTGCCCTGGCCTCGCTTGGCGATCTGGTCTGGTATGACACCAATCAGGATGGCATTCAGGATGCCACAGAAACAAGCATCGCGGGGATCGCAACAGCCGTGGGCGTCCCCGGTATTACCGTGAGCCTCTATGGCGCAGAGAGCAATCAGCTCCTTGCCACCCTGGTCACGGATAGCCAAGGATACTACACCTTCAACGAGTTGTTGCCGGGTAACTATTATGTGCATTTTGATCTGCCACCAGACTATCAGGTCACTGTGCCGAATGTAGAGACGCCGAATGATGCGTTCGACAGTGATGTGGATCCGGCGACACTCAATACCGCGCTGATTGCACTGGCGTCGGGGACGAATAATCCCAGTGTCGATATGGGCATCTATTTGTCCAGCGCACAGCCACCAACCGCGCTGGGCGACTGGGTCTGGCTGGATGCAAATGGCAATGGTCTGCAAGATCCCACCGAAACCGGCGTCCCCGGCGTTACCGTCACACTCTATCGCGCCGATGGCTCACTAGTGGCCACGACTATGACTGATGCAACGGGTCATTATCTCTTTACGGGGCTAGCGCCCGGTGACTATATCTTGGCCTTTACGCCGCCGCCTAGCTATGCACTGACCCTGCAAAACCAAGGCGATCCGGCAGCATCCGATGCGGTTGACAGTGATGCCGATCCGGCCACGGGTACTACCGCGCTCATCAATCTGGGCACCGTACAGACCGACGTTACACAGGATGCCGGTCTGATCACCAGCCTACAACCAGCAACGCTCGGTGGGCTGACCTGGCTCGATAGCAACGAGAATGGCATTCGCGAGGGCGACGAGACGCCAATCTCTGGTATTGAAGTTACGCTCTACCAAGCGGATGGCACCCCCGTTGCAACGCTTGCGACAGATGGCAATGGACAATATCTCTTTACCAATCTGGTGCCGGGCGATTACTATCTGGTTTTCACAATGCCACCCGGCTATCAATCTAGCCTAGCCGATCAAGGCAATGACGATACACTCGACAGTGATGCCATTGATAGCGCGGATGGCTTGCGCGGCCAAACGCCCATCATCACCTTACATCCTGGAGAAAATCAGTCGTTTTGGGATGATGGCCTGCGCTTGGCAGCCACCACAGAAAATCCCTTGCAACTGCCCGCCAGTGTTGGCAACCTGGTCTGGTTCGACACCAATGCCAATGGCTTCCAGGATGTGGGCGAGGTTGGGCTATCCGATATTGTGGTCAAGCTCTACAACGCAGGCGGCGAAATCATTGCGACAGATGTCACCGATAGCAATGGCAACTATCTATTTGGGGGCTTAGTGGCAGGCGACTATTTTGTCGAATTTGTCCTGCCCAATGCCTATCAATTTAGTCCATCGGCCATTACCAATGGCAGCGCTCCGACCAGTGACAATGATAGCAATGCTGATCCAATCACAGGGCGCACCAGTCAAATCACGTTACAATTTGGTATGGTCGATCTCACTTGGGACGCGGGCCTCTACCAGAAACCCACTAGCCTAGAAGATGGCGTTGAGCCAGGCCAACTGAGCAGGCTTTACTTGCCACTGGTGACGCGCAGAATTGCCGAAGCGAAGGCGAAAGCAGCCAAAAAGCCCAAAGTGCCCATCATTGAATGTTTCGGGGACCTCTGCATCACACGCTAACGCCATGCTTGTGACGTACCGCTTATAGACAAATCAAATAAAGATCGCACAAATGTAGTGGGCGGATTGCGTCCACCCATCTAAACCAAATTTTCAAGAACAATCAAGAAAGAAGCGCTGCCATGTTGGCAGCGCTTTTCGCGTCCAATCTATAGCCTGCGCAGCGCTTTGTCAGGGTTTGGTAATCTTCTTGATAACGAAATGTAACGGTTGTTAGGCTCTTTTTTCACTATACTAGACAGTGTAAGGCAACAAATACTGTGTAGAGAGAAAAGAACCGGCAACCATGTTATATCGCTTACTCGTCATCAACCTGATTACCATTATCCTACTGACCGCCCTGCCTGGCACGGTTAGCGCCGCCCCCTTGGCGGTCTTCAATGGCGATGACGTTGCCCAGGGCGAATATCCGTGGATGGTTGGTATTGCACAGGCAGATGTGGCAGACGGGTACGAAGCGCAGTTCTGTGGCGGCACCCTGATTGACGAAGAATGGGTCTTAACCGCAGCCCATTGCACCTACGACCTGCAAGAGCAACCTTTGGCCCCCAGCGCCTTGGACATTATCATCGGGCGCAATCGCTTGAGCAGCTCCCAGGGCGAGCGCATCAGCGTTGACCAAATCATTCGCCACGAAACATACCAAGCAGCAACCCTACGTGGCGATATTGCCCTGCTTCACCTGAGCAAACCAGCGTCAGTTACGCCGCTTGCGCTGAGCCAGGGCAATAGTGCAACAGCCGCCACCATTGTCGGGTGGGGCGTGACCACAGATGGCACCGCCGCCGATGACCTGCAAGAAGCCCAGGTGCCATTGGTGCCCCAAGATGCCTGCCGCATGTTCTACAACAGCTATGGTGTCACCATTCTCTCCTCTATGCTCTGTGCTGGCGACGCAACAGGCAGTGTGGATGCCTGTGTGGGTGACAGCGGTGGTCCTTTGCTCGTCTGGCAAGAAGATAGCCAGGGCTGGGCACAGACCGGCATCATTAGCTGGGGCGCAGAATGTGGCACAGCCGGTGCCTACGGTGTCTATACCAACATCGGTAGCTTTATCGACTGGATTCAATTGCACATCGACAATGCTGCGTAATCAACTTCGATTATACGTATATACGTAAACAAAAATCCCACCGCCGGCTTGGCAGTGGGATTTTTTATTTTTATAAGCACCTCTGTCACGCTCAGGAACAGCAAATTGTTGTCGGACCGACCAAGTGGCGATTTAATGCTCAGTTGCCCTATGCTGTTCAGAAAAGGGGTTATCGTCAATATCGACAATCGAGTAGATATAGGCAAAATCATGCAATAGATCTTGCTCAGCTTGTTGATAATTGACCAACAGCAACCCACCCTGGCGAAACTTAGCGGCGAGACCCGCTACGGCTTCGACTTTTGTAATCAGCGCGGTGGCGAGGGTGTTGTCAGTGGTGGGGACGATGAGCGTTGCCAACCAGCTACTACCTACTTCTTGGACATAGCGTTTGAGCAACGCACTGGTGTCGAGATAAAAGAGCATGATGCTGGACTACCGTGTACCGCGCTGCTCAATCACAATTTCGCTCACCGGTTGCCCACTGATTGGGACCGGTGTGCGCCGCACATAGGGCTTTGTCCCTGAGTAAGGTTTGGGCACACGAACGCGGCCCGACGCCGCCAACACTCGCCGTACCGGCTCGGCCTCGCGCTCATCCTGTTTGGGTGGCACAGTTTGTTGCCAGGCGCGCAAACCCGCTTCCAACAGCACCGCCCACTGCTCCTGATAAGGAGCTAATTGAATGGCTAACTCATCGGAAATTTGTAATTGTATGGTTTTCATCTTGCCCTCCGATCAGGCAACGGTTTTCCCCCTGGGAACGCCGCCATCCTGGCGGCAAGCACAGGATTGCCACCAGGATCGGGAGCCCCCAGGCGCGTGCCCGGCTGCATCGTTACGGGCGGTGAGAACGTTGATTCGGCGATCACCCACCGAATCGAATGCGCGGGTCAAGCCGCGCTGCCACCAGATCCGCAATCAAGTTGCCGAGGCCGATCAGAATCGCGCCAAAGAAAACCGTGCCCATTACCATCGGCACATCGCGGTTTTGCACCGCTGTGAAGACCGTTTGGCCGAGACCGGGGATGCTAAAGATCTGCTCCACCAACACGACACCGGTTAACAAACCGGCCAGGTCGAGACTGGCCAGCATCACAACTGGGATCAGGGCATTGGGCAAGACATGGCGAAAGTGAAGCCAGCTATCCCCCAACCCTTTGCTCTGTGCTGTGCGGACATAATCGGCGGCAAGCGCGCTCAGCATCGTGGTACGCAAAAAGAGCGCATAACCTAAGCCAATGGGCAAGGCGACGCTGAGCGTGGGCAACACCCAGTGGCGGAGCGAGCCAACGCCACTCAAGGGAAACAACGGGATGCGATAGGCCAAGCCGTAGATCAGCAAAACGGCCAGAAAGATCGTTGGGGTGGAAATCAGCACGGTTGAACCGATCAGAATGCTGCGGTCGATCAGGGTGTTACGGCGTACCGCCGCCAAAACACCCAAGGGGAGGCCAATCGCCAGGGCAGTCAGCATGATCAGCCCAGCCATGAAGGCGGTGGTTGGCAACTTTTCGGCCAGCAGCGCAGTCACCGGGCGGCGAAAATAGTAGGAATCGCCCAGATTTCCGCGCAACAGGTTGCCCATATAATACAGATA
This sequence comes from Caldilineaceae bacterium, assembly GCA_034437715.1. Lineage (GTDB taxonomy): Bacteria > Chloroflexota > Anaerolineae > Caldilineales > Caldilineaceae > JAHBVH01. The sequence goes on along the minus strand of DAOTTR010000018.1, from coordinate 1,391 downwards.
CTGGCGATAGATCGGCTGATCCAGTCCATACTGCTGGCGAATCAGTGCCACCAGCTTGGGGTTGGGCATCTGCCCCGGGCGCGTGGGGGTAAGCATGATGGCTGGATCACCGGTGGCAAAGATCAGCATAAAGGTGAGCAGCGAGACAACCCCCAGTGTAATCGCCACCCACAACAGACGGCGGAGGATATAGCGCATCATAACCGTTCCCTCCCCAGCGGATCCAACGCATCGCGCAGACCATTACTCAGCAAAGTGAAACAGACGCAGGTCAGCAGTATGCACACCCCCGGCAAGAGGACGAGCAGCGGTGCAGACCGATAGAACGAAAGTCCAGCTTGCAGCATACTGCCCCAGGCTGGGGTTGGGGCAGGGAGACCCAAGCCGAGAAAGCTCAGGCTGGCCTCGGCAAAGATCGCGGCTGGTACCCCCAGCCCGGCATAAACAATGCCCAATGGCAGCAGTTGCGGCAAGATGTGCTGTCGAAAGATTCGTCCATTGCTGACACCCACACTATGCGCGGCGATGATAAACTCGCGCTGCTTGAGGGAAATGACTTCGGCGCGAAAGACGCGCGCTGGGTAAGCCCAGTTGACCGCGGCGATCACCCCCACCATCACCCATAAACTGCGCCCGAAAATGACAATCAAGAGCATAATCAGAAAGAGCGTGGGCAGGCTGATCACGACATCCACCAACCGCATGAGCCAGTTGTCGATCGCGCCACCCGCCAGCCCAGCCAGGCTGCCGTAACAAAGCCCAAAGATCACCGTCAACAGACTGGCGCCCAACCCGACGCTGAGCGTGACCCGCGCCCCAAAGATCAAACGACTCAACAGATCGCGCTGCAAGTTGTCGGTGCCCAGCCAGAAGCGTGCATTCGGTGCCAGCGGTTGGCCCATGCGCCCGGCGTCGCGCCACTGTTCGGCGAGGTCATAGGGGGCGACGGCGGGTGCCAGTATGGCCACCAGGCTCAACGCAATCAGCAGCAGCGCGGCCACCAGGCTGAGGCGCTGGCGCAAAAAGTGGTGGATGGCTTGCCCCCACCAACTTTGCGCAGCGATCCGCGCGGTGGCTTTGCGCCTAGCTGACCGATCTTTGATAGCAGTTGAGATGATGGTTAAGGTAGACATGAAGGATCTGTTTTTCTTACGAAGGTCAAGCGTCCCGACGGGATGCGCACGGGACGCGCAACTCGAATTGTCAGCACTTCATCCGTCAGCAGATCGCACAGAGTGGTGGCTTGAAGAGATTCGGGAACTCCGTTGGCGGCTCGACTTCGGCTTCGACTTGCTGATGTGGCTCGATGGTGATCTGTAACTAGTACACTTGGGCGTAAGTAAGACAGTGAATCAGTAGGACAGTAGAACAGTAGAACAGTGTTTGTACTG
>DAOTTR010000017.1:0-38654 GCA_034437715.1 Caldilineaceae bacterium | reverse complement strand
ATTCCCCCATCTACATGAGGGCAGGCTCTGCGCAGGCAGGAATCCATACGCTAGAGCGGTGGACCCCTGCCTGCGCAGGGGTGACAATCCACACACCATCCTTAACTTAATGGCCGTGGGGCAGGGACCACCGCCGCGGGCATTGCTGCCGGCGTGCCATCGATCATCATTCCTTTCTTTGGCGATCAATTTTTCTGGGGGCAGCGCGTCGCTGCCTTGGGCGTGGGGCCAACCCCTATTCCGCGCCCGCAACTTACCGTGGAGCGGTTGGCTCAAGCGCTGCAAAGGGCGGTGACCGATCAATCTATGCGCCAGCGCGCCGCCGTGTTGGGGGCACAAGTTCAAGCCGAAGATGGCATTGCCCGCGCCGTTGCCATCATCGAGACGATCAAAAAATAGAGAGAAGCAACACTGCGTTCTAGGCTAGCCCTTGATACCCGACATGACAATGCCTTGGACGAAGAAGCGCTGGCCCAGGAAGAAGATCAGAATGATCGGTAACATTGAGAGTACACACGCCGCCATCAACAGATGTTGCAACGGCTCGCCGCCGACTTCGGGCGTATTATTAAAGAAGCGCAAGCCCACCGAAATCGTAAATTTCTCGGGCGAATTGAGGTAGATCAGGGGACCCTGAAAATCGCCCCACAATTCGATGATCACAATGATGGCCAGGGTAGCCAGCACAGGTTTGCAGAGCGGCAGCAGGATCGACCAGAAGATGCGCAGCAGACTCGCACCGTCGATCAGCGCAGCTTCGTCCAGATCTTTGGGCAGGGTCATGAAGAATTGGCGCATGAGAAAAATTGCAAACGCGCCACCGCCAAACCAAGTTGGGATCCAGAGCGGTTTGAGGGTATTGAGCCAGCCCAGGTTATAAAAGAGGACGAATTGGGGAATCAGTGTCACCTGGGCGGGCAACATAATTGTCGCCAGGGTGAGCATAAAGAGGAAGTTGCGGCCCCGATATTCAAAGCGGGCAAAAGAATAGGCTACCAACGACGAGGTGATCAGCGTGCCGATGGTGCCCAACACGACAATGATCGTCGAGTTGAGCGCCCAGATCGAAACCGGGTGGCGCGAAATGCTGAAGACCCGGACATAGTTTGCCCACTGCGGGTCCGCCGGTACCCACGGCGGCGGAAACGCTTTCATTTCTACCGCCGTCTTGAGCGAGGACATGACTGTCCAAAAGAGCGGAAAACCAAAGAGCACGCAGAGCAGCAAAACCCCCACATAGAGGAAGCCGCGGCCGGCGGTAAAGGGTCGCGTACGAAAGGTGGACCGCGAAGTCAATATTTCTGTTGCCATACCTAATTACTCCCTATCGATAAAACTCGGAAAAGTCGCCGACCCCTTACCCGCCCTCGTAATGCACCCAGCGGCGCGAGTATTGCACTTGGAAAAAGGTGAAAACCATGAGGATCACAGCCAAGATCCACGCCAACGCGCTGCCGTAGCCCAAGCGGAAATATTGAAAGGCTTCGGTGTAGATGTGCAAGGCGAAGAACCAAGTGGCGTACGAGGGGCCACCTTGGGTCGCCACCCAAGCGGTGGTAAACACCTTCAGCGCGCCGATGACCGCTAGCACCAAGTTGAAAAAGATCGTGGGCGTCAACAGGGGCAACGTCACATGTCGCCATTTGTAAAAACCGCTGGCGCCATCAATATCCGCCGCCTCATAGAGTTCTTTGGGCACGCCTTGCAGACCGGCCAGGAAGATGAGCATGGTATTGCCGCCCATTGCCGCCCAGACATTGATCAGAATCACCGAATAGAGCGCTGAGTCTTGCCCCACCAACCAGGTCGGCGGATTCTCCACCCCCAGATTGCGCAACAGATTGTTCACCGGGCCAAGCGTTGGCTGGAGCAAATAGATCCAAACCACCGCCAATGCCACCGCTGGCACCAGATGCGGGATAAAGAAGATCGAGCGGTAGACATTCGTGCCAACCAGCTTCTGATTGAGGAGCGTCGCCAGCAGCAGCGCACCGAAGATGGTCACCGGCACATAGGCAAAGCTAAAGATAAAGGTGCGCCCCAGCGAGGGCCAGAAAAGGTCATCTGTAAAGAAAGCCCGGTTGTAGTTGGTCAGCCCGATCCAATCTGTATCACCAATGATTTCATAATTGGTAAAGCTGTAGTAAAACGAGGCAATGATCGGCCCGCCCCAGAAAATGATCAACCCCAAAATCCACGGCAAGGCAAAGACATAGCCCCACAGTGCGCGCTGCGTCTGAAATTGCGTTTTGGCCCCCACCAACTTCCCCACCCAGCCAGCGTTACCAATCCGCCGGCTGGGTATGGGTGCCTGATTTGTTGCAACTGCCATGTTCACCTCCTGCTTACTAGGGCTTGCTCGACCCCAAGGGTCTCTAAGACCCTTGGGGTATAACCAACAGTATAATGCTTAATCACCAGGGTAATTTCCAATATGCCTCTGGCGCATTTTCCCAGGCTGGCATACTGCGCCCGCTGGGATCGAAGACGATCTCGCCGGCGCGCAGAGTCATACTACATTCTAATTTTTGCGTGCCCTTCATGGTGGCGCGGCCACAATCGACAAAGGTGAATTCACCTTCTTGCAAATTGAAGACCGCCACATCGGCCTCGGCCCCCACCGATAGATGACCCAATTCGGGGTGGCCGATCTCGCGCGCCGGGGTGACAGTCGAGCGGTAGATTACTTCTTGCAACGGCATCCCACAATTGAGAATCTTATTCATGATGCTCTGCATGTCGATCACCACACCGTGAATATTGCGCGTATGCAGGTCGGTGCTGATCGAGTCGGGCGAAAAGCCATTTTGGATGGCGGGGTAGGCATTGCGGAACCAGAAGCTGCCTGCGCCATGGCCCACATCAAAGATGATGCCGCGGTCTCTGGCTTCAAAGAGAAATTGATTGGGTTTGCCCTTCTCGTCCAAAATGGGAAATTGCTGGGCATAGACGTGCGTATGAATATCACCGGGGCGCATCTTTTCCAGAATCAATTGCTGGTAGCCACGTTCGGGCAGACGTGGCCAGAAGTCCACCATCACCGGTTTGTGACAGAGATTGGCGGCCTCTACCGAGCGATCAACCGCCGCCCACGGTGGATGTTCGGCATCCCACGGCAGCTTTGTCCAGTAGTGAGCAGTTTTGACGCCGACACAAATATCGGGGTACATCAACACCGTCGCCGCACACAGCTCAGGATCCATGGTGCGGATATCCTGCTCAAAATCGCCAATCATGCCCAAATCCACAATGTTGACGTAGGCAAAAATGCGCGTTTTGGCTTGGTCGATAACGGTGCGCTTAAAGTGAAGGAAATGCTTGGCCCCCGCCGTGCCCGTATCCACCATGGTCGTCACCCCCGAGCGAAACGAGTGTGAATCGGCCATAATGCTCAAGCCTTCCGGCTCGCGCGTATGGTAGACATGGACGTGGATGTCAATGATGCCGGGCGTGACATAGGAACCGGCCACATCGACGACCTTGGCCGCCAATGCCGGGTTGATATCATCGGCGACTGCGGCCACTTTGCCGCCCGCAATGGCAACATCCATCTTGCGATCAATGCTGTTCAATGGGTCGATTAGATGCCCATTTTTGAGAAGTATATCGTAGGTTGGTGTGGTTGTCATAAATCGGTTACTTGCTAACTTGTAGTGACTTTTGATAAAGGGCGGTGCTGTAGAATTCATAGGACGCCGCTTTGTCGGGCACATCGACAACATGCACCGTAAAGCGGGCAGGCAGACCATTCTCGGGGCAATGTTCGCGGAACCAGCCCCCATAGGCTTCGCGGTAGGCTTGATAGAGCCGCTGTTGCTCTTTGGCAAAGCCTTCGGGATCGAGCAGTGGATTGGGTGACTTGGGTTGGCAGCCAAAGACGTGCATCTCAATAAAATCAACTTCGGCCAGTGAGTTACAAATGCCCGCCGCGCGCAGCCATTTCTCCCAACATTGAAAGACCAGCGGAATCTCGCGATGGGGATCCATGGTGACCAATTCATCTAAGCCCAATACCGCTTTTGCCGAGTAGCCACCGGTGAGACCCGCAAAATGGATCTTGAGATCGCCATCCGCTTGTTCCTCGACCACCAGGCTCGACAAAACCGGCGTTTCGCCCTCATAGTAATAGGTTAGCTTGCCACGCTTTTTTACCTTGAATGCCACAACAGTTTTCTCCCTTTGTCTCGTAGAATGGTGGATTTATAGTGGATTTCGTTCGGTGCTTCTGACTTTGATCGGGATTTTGCATTTAGGATGATGCTCTCTATCGTTGCGGCAAAAAGCGGCTATGCACATCATAATCCTGAGTTGGCACAATGTCAGTATACTGATGGTATTATACTGACAATCATTTGTTAGACAAATAGCACGAAAGAGGATAGTACAACCCACAGTTTTGTCGATATTTTTGGGTAGTATACGCGATGAAATTAAATTCGCTTTCATTTCCCCGAATGGAAATGCACGGAAAAGAGAATCTTCATGCCAAGGTCATCGGAAGCGCCATTGATGGGCATTCCCCGCTTATTTTATTTCTGCTATTTCGCAGCCATGGCTGCCCTGACGCCTTTCCTGGCCCTTTACTATCGCCAAATTGGCCTTTCCGAAGGCCAGATTGGCTTGCTGGCCGGAATTCCGCCGCTGTTGGGGCTAGTGGCCGCACCGCTGTGGGGTGCCTTAGCCGATGCCACACAACAACATCGCCGCTTGTTGACCGTTGCCGTGATCGGCTCGGCGGGCGCGGTGGCGTTGCTATCCCAGGTGACATCGCTGGCCTGGCTGCTGCCAGTGGTGGCGCTCTATGCCTTCTGCAATAACCCGATCATTCCGCTGGTGGATAATTCTGTGCTTTTGATGCTGGGCGACCGTAAAGCGGAATATGGCAAACATCGCCTGTGGGGGGCAATTGGCTGGGGCGTAGCGGCCACCGTCTTTGGCGCGTTGATCGAAAGATCTGGCCTACAGTGGGCCTTTGTGGGCAGCATCGTGCTGCTGGGTGGCTGTCTCTATGCTGCGCAAAAATTAAAGGTCCAGCCAATTTCGATTGGTCAGCCCTTTTGGCAGGGTATGCGCTTTTTTATTACGCGCTGGCCATGGGTCGTTTTTCTCATCACCCTCTTTCTGAATGGCATGGCCGGGGGCGTGGGCAACAACTTTCTTTTTCTCTATTTGGATCAACTCCAGGCGAGTAAAAGTTTGATGGGGCTGTCGCTATTGGTGGCTACCCTCAGCGAGTTGCCAATCTTCTTCTACGGGGATCGCCTGCTACAGCGCTTTGGTGCACGCGGCCTGTTATTGATTGCGTTGGGGGCCAATGCCATACGCATGTTCAGCTATGCCCTCATGCCCGCGGCGTGGGTAACCTTGCCAATTCATCTGTTGCACGGTCTGACTTTTTCGGCCATGTGGCTGGCCGGCGTCTCCTATACCAATCGCGCCGCGCCGCCGGGCATGGGGGCAACGGCGCAAGGCTTACTCAGCGGTGTGAGCATGGGCTTGGCGGGTGCCGCCGGCGCGTTGCTGGGTGGTCGCCTCTATGAAACCGTGGGCCCCGCCGCCATGTTTGGCTGGAGTGGCTTGATCGTGTTGGTTGGGTTGCTCTTTTTTGCGGTCGCGGGCCGGCGCGCACGCGATCTGCAACCGGTTACGGTAACAAACGGTTAATCTTACGCGCCAGCGCCACATCCAACTCGCTAATGGCGTCGCCCACATCATGCGTCACCAGATCGATCACCAGCCGGTTCCATACATTGTAGAATTCAGGGTGGTGATTCAGGGCGTTGGCTTCTAGCGCCACCTTGGTCATAAAGCCAAAGGCGGCCACAAAATCGGCAAAGGTAAAAGCACGATGTAACTTGCCGTTGGCGACGGACCAGCCATCCAGTTCAGCGAGTGCGGTTTGGATATCAGTGCTCGATAGTTTAGTCGGCATGATTATAGTCCCTGGCGATACAGCTTATGATTTCGCCAATAGCGCCGCCGCGATCGCGTCCCACTCCTCGGTCAGCGATTGGGTGGAGACCGGCTGTTCGGCGCGACGATACCAATGGCCAGCGTTGTTCAGATCACCCTCCTCGCGGTGTAGATAGGCGTGGACCCAGGCCGCATCCTTATCACTTGCCGCCTGGGTGATGACGTGCGACGTGTTCCAATCCCCTTTGCCAGCCTGCCACAGCGCCTGTAGCGCCGGGCTGAGGTCAGTGGGCAGGGTCTTTTGTTGTAATGAAGCTTTGAATTCTTGCAGTGTCATTGGGGTTCCTCTTATTTTACCATGTGTTACGCCGACTGTACGCGCCCAGCATTGAGCGAAACTAGGAGCTATGATAAACTATCCTGACAGATCGCACAACCAGCCCATTATCATCAAACACGACCAGCAGGAGGAATCGCGCATGGCCCAGATGACGCAAGCGCAAATCGCCGAGTTTCTCGCGCCACCCCGCCACGCCATTGTCGCCACCAATCGTGCCGATGGGCCGCCGCAACTGTCACCGGTCTGGTACCTCTATGAGGCGGGCAAGCTCTATATCAGTGTTAGTGCCGCAGCGGTAAAAGTCAAGAATTTGCAGCGCGATCCGCGTATCACCGTTTGTGTCGACGCTGGCCATCCTGATGCACGCTATGTGATTTTGCAAGGCAGCGCGACCATTCTCGCGCCAGAGCACCCCGAACAGGAGCCAATGCGCTGGCGCATTATTCAGCACTATTACACGACTGAACAGGAGGCGCTGGATTATTATGCTTCTGTGCGCGACTCGGCAAGTGCGCTCATTGTGCTTGATCCCACCAAAGTAACCAGCCAAGATTTTACGTAATGGATAGAGTTTAAAAATGAGTCACGAATATACCGAATTACGCGAATTTTCCTGCCGTAATTCGGTATATTCGTGTAATTCGCGACAGCCCTTGAACAGTTATCTACCATCGAAAGTCAACGAAGGAGCGACCCATGACCAACCCCATCCGTGTCGGCGTAATTGGTGCCGGTGCCAATACAACATCCAAACATATTCCCAACTTGCAGGCCATTGACGGCGTGGAAATTGTTGCCGTCTGCAATCGCAGTCACGCTTCTGGCGCACGTGTAGCCAAAGAATTTAACATTCCCACCGTCTATGACAGTTGGCCAGAATTGATCAACGCGCCGGAGATCGACGCCGTGGTCATCGGTACCTGGCCCTACATGCACGCGCGCTTGGTGCTGGCCACCCTGGCCGCCGACAAGCATGTAATGTGCGAAGCGCGCATGGCCATGAATGCGTCTGAAGCTTATCAGATGCGCGATGCTGCCCAGGAAAAACCCGATCTAATCGCCCAGATCGTGCCCTCGCCCTTTACATTGCGTGTCGATAAGACGATCAAACGGCTGCTGGCCGAGGGCTATCTGGGCGATCTGCTGGCGGTCGAGGCACGCGCCGGGGGTAGCTTTTTGGACAAAGCCGCGCCCATGCACTGGCGCAATGACTTTGATCTGAGCGGCATGAACATTATGACCATGGGCATCTGGTATGAAGCGCTCCTGCGCTGGGTGGGTGCGGCCAACAGCATTGTGGCCATGGGCAAAACCTATGTCAAAATGCGCAAAAACGACCAGGGATTGCTGCAACCGGTGCGCGTGCCCGAACATATTGATGTGGTGGGCGATCTGGCCTGTGGCGCGCAATTACATCTGCAAGTTTCCAGCGTAACCGGTCTGCTCGGCGCGCCCGAAGCCTATCTCTTTGGCAGTGAAGGTACGCTACGCTTCACCGACAACAAACTCTTTGGCGGCAAGCAGGGGGACAAAGCCCTGGCCGAAATTGCGATTCCTAGCGAGGAAGCGGGTGCGTGGCGCGTCGAGGAAGAATTTGTCAATGCCATCCGCGGCCAGGAAACCATCAGCCACACTACCTTCGAGGATGGCGTCAAATATATGGAATTTACCGAAGCAGTCACACGCAGTATGCAAGAAGGGCGTGTGATTGGGTTGCCCCTGTAACGCGCGGCTCCACAGTCCAAGGCCGAGGGCGACAGCGACCCTGTTGCTCCTCGGCCTTGCTCCTTGGCCTTGCTCCTTGGCCTTGCTCCTTGGCTGTGCGCCAGCTTTAATTTCCCCCTACCAGTTCATTGACTAAATATTTTAGTAAAACATTTAGCCCTGCTACTTGACAAACCAGCGTGGGATGGACTATAGTAACGCTATCTGTTTCGCAATTTTCATACAGCTTCCCAAAGCAAAATTTTAAATATATAGGATGGGTGAAGGTTGAGTGTTGATACCTCGCTCACTGGCGCGAAAGTGACCATCTCCGATGTTGCGCGCGCAAGCGGTGTATCACCAGCCACTGTTTCACTGGCATTGCGCAATAAAGCGGGGATCAGTGTAAATACACGGCAACGGGTGCTGGATGCCGCGCAAACGCTTGGCTATCTGTTGCAACCGACCCACAAAACTTTCGCGCGGAGCAACATTGATAGTATTGGGGTCATTATCAAGACGGGTGCTGATGATCTGGCAATGACCCACAGCTTTTACGGACCGGTTTTGGCCGGCATCGAAGAAGTATGTCGCCGTCAACAAGTGCATCTGGTCTATGCCAATCTGCTGGTGGACATTGACAATCGGCCAGTTGATCTGCCGCGGCTGCTCTTGGAACACCATACCGATGGCTTGTTACTCGTCGGCATGCAGATGAATCAGGCCGCGTTGGCCTTGATCCAGCAACAATCTGCGCCGGTTGGCCTGGTCGATGCGTATGTCGAGGGAGATCCCTACGATGCGGTGGTGACCGACAACTTTGCGGGGGCCTACCAAGCGACGACCCACTTGATCGAGCAAGGCCATCGCCATATTGCGATTGTCGGCAGTCAACCGCAGACATTTCCCAGTATTATGGAACGCCGTGCTGGCTATTGCCAAGCGCTGCGCGAACACGATCTGGAGCCCTATTTCTGGGATTGCCCCATTTGGCCCAAAGCTGCCTATGCAACTGCGTTCGACTATCTCTGCCGCCCCCCTTCTCCCATTACAGCATTCTTTGCCTGTAATGACGCCGTTGCAATTTCATTGATCCGAGCCATGCAAGAGCAAGGGTATCAGGTTCCGGCTGATTTTTCGGTAATCGGCTTCGACGACGTTGATCCAGCGCAGCACACAACGCCATCTTTAACCACCATGCGCGTGGACAAAATCGGCATGGGACGCCTAGCTGCCCAATTGCTCATGAATCGCATCGAGTACCCAGCAGCCGCCAATATACGCGCTTGTCTGCGCCCATCGCTGATCGAGCGCAAATCGGTTGCTGCCATACCAAGTTGATCCTGTTCGTCACATTCCCTGCCCAACCTTGCTGCACGCGCCGATCCGGTGGCTCAGGTGCCGCCAGGTCATCACCAAAGCGTTGTGCAATGACGTAAAGCCTGTGGCGTGACGAACTGAATACTTCAAATTTTTATTTATTAAGTCCAAAGGAGTTGAACTGATGAAAGCCGTAACCAGCAAAATGCTCACGCGCCGTACCTTTTTGACGGCTGTAGGCGTTACCAGCGTCGGGGCCGCACTGGCCGCCTGTGCCCCCGCCGCCACCAATGCCCCGGCCGGAGCCACGGAAGGTGAAGGAGCCGCCGCTACCGCCGAAAAAGTCCAAGTACGTGCCCACATGGTCGAGAAGCAAGATGTCTCTGCCTGGATCCAAATGGGCTTGGATCAGGATATTGACGGATTTGTTGCCAGCAATCCAGACATCGAAGTAGTGCTCGAAACCATCCCCGGCTGGACAGCCGAATATATTCCCAAAATTCTCTCGCTGGCCGCGGCTGGCGACTTGGGTGACGCCGTTTGGTTCCCACCCCGCCATCGCTCGCACATTGCTTGGGGCGTCAGCTATGATGTGGTGACCGACCTCAAGCCATTGGCCGAAGGCGCGGGCTATGATCTGGGGGCCAACTTCTTTGCCGGTGCCAACGATGCCAACAGCTTTGAAGGCAAGCAATATTGGATGTCCTTCATCTCCGAGCCAATCGTGCCGGTGATTGCCTACAACAAGACCAAGATTGTTGAATTGGGTCTGCCCGAGCCGACCGACGACTGGACCTTTGACGAGCTGGCCGATTGGGCGCAAAGCGCGACCTCGGAAGGTACCTTTGGCTACTTCCCCGCCGATCGTGTCTATCAGGCCTTTAGCGGCGCACCTTATCTGCGCCAACATGGCGTTGAGCCAGTCGATGTCGAAGGTAAAAAAGTGACCTTGCTGGACGACCGCGATGCTTTCATCAAGGCACTCACCTTTGATAATGATCTGACCAACACCTGGAAGGTCTCGCCCTCACCGGCTGGCGGCGCGATCAATGCCCCCGAACTCTTTGGTGGGCAAAAAGTGCTTGCCACCGATATCTGGCCCTTCCGCATCCAGATCTATCCCGCCACCTTCACCGACTTTGAAATTGGCTTTGTGCTGACTCCCGTAGTCAACAAGGGTGAGGAACGCCGCACCATGCTCAACGAGCATGTCTTTGGCATTACAACCGGCAGCGAAAACCCCGATGCCGCCTTCAAATTCCTCTCCTGGATCGGTGGCAAAGAGATGAACGTGCAAGCGATCATCCAAGGCCAGAAGGGCCCGATTGCGCGTGCCGATGTATGGGCCGATGATCGCATCTACGAGTCGGAACCAACCTATGCCAAGCTGCGCCCGCTCATGGAGAACATCGAAGCCGATTACTTGGTTGCCAACTTCCGTGGCACCGAGTTTGACGACACCTATCAGGCTGTCTATGACCGCATGATCTTGATGGAGCTGACACCCGAACAGGCTGCCGACGAGATCGCCGCCGCCTGTCAGGCTGTGTTGGACAAAGAACCGGCGTAATCTCTTTCGATCCTCCGCTGCGCGGTGGCTTATGCTCATCTTTGTAGATTGATTCTACTAGAGACGCAACGGTAGGTAAGACTTTCGTCTTTGTGCTGTGTAGAGCAAGACGAAAGTCTTACCTATCGGGCAAATTTTACTTTACCCGATGAGCGTAAGTGACGCGCAGAAGACAAGCAAAAGCGTAGGAAGCAGAAGGAAGTACGACCTACCATGACTACGAAACAACTTGCCCAACCGGCAACGTCTGCATCGCCCCAGGCAACCAAGCGCAAAACTTGGTCGCCGGCCCGTCGGCGCGAGGCCATTGAGGGTATTCTCTATCTGTCCCCTTGGATCATCGGCTTTATCCTCTTTGTTGCTGGGCCGCTCTTCGCCTCCATGTACCTGAGCTTTACCAAATACAATGTGTTGCGCCCGCCGCAATTCATTGGGCTCGATAACTATATTTATGCCTTTACCAAGGATGATCTCTTCCTGCCGTCGATCTGGCGCACCTTTTACTTTTCGCTGCTGAGTGTGCCACTCTCCATGCTCGGCTCGCTACTCATTGCGATCTTGCTCAACCAAAAATTGATCGCGACCTCGGTCTGGCGCACGCTCTACTTTCTACCCACGCTGACGCCGATTGTTGCCGCTGCCCTGCTCTGGCGTTGGATGCTGAACCCGGATGTGGGCTTGGTAAACTTTCTGCTCGACAAAGTGGGCATCGAAGGACCGGGCTGGCTGTCCAGTACCACTTGGTCGATTCCCGCGCTGGCGTTGATCGGCTTGTGGATCAGCATCGGCGGCTCGCGCATGATCATTTTTCTGGCCGGTTTACAGGATATCCCCGCCGAACTGTTAGAGGCCGCCGAGATTGACGGCGCCGGGGTCTGGGCAAAATTCCGCAATATTACCTTGCCCTTGCTCACGCCCACCATCTTTTTCAATCTGGTGCTGGGCATTATCTTTGCGCTGCGCACCTTTGACATCGCCTTTATCTCCACCGCCGGTGGGCCGGCGCGCTCTACCTGGTTTATCTCGCTACATATCTACCAGAACGCGTTTGTCAGCTTCGACATGGGCTATGCCTCGGCGCTCTCGTGGGTTTTCTTTTTAGTGATCTGCGTCTTGACCTTTATTCAGTTCAAGCTGTCGGGGCGTTGGGTCTTTTATGCTGGGGAGCGACAATAATCATGGCACAACAGGCAATGGCGGCCAACGTTCACAAGCCGACCACTTCGCAATGGCGATTCGGCCAAACCAGCAAACGGGTCCTTTTCTATGTGGTGATCATCATCGGCGCAGTTGCGTCCATGTTTCCCTTTTTCTGGACCGTGATGAGCTCGGGCAAGACAATTGCCGAACTGTACCGCTACCCACCCACCTTTTTCCCCGAATCGCCCCAATTCGTGGCCAATTACCTAGAAGTGTGGAACACGGTGCCCTTTGGTCGTTGGCTGCTCAATTCGGCCTGGGTAACTGTCTGGGCCTTAATTGGGGGCACAATTTCTGCCGTGATTGTAGCCTACGGCTTTTCGCGCTTTCGCTTTCCTGGGCGCGAGACGTTTTTCTTTATCACCCTGAGCACCATGATGCTGCCCGTCGAAGTGACATTGATCCCCACCTATCTGCTCTTCAAGCAGTTCGACTGGATCGATACCTACTACCCGCTGATTGTGCCGGCCTGGTTTGGCGGGGGTGCGTTCAATATTTTCTTGATGCGTCAATTTATGCTCAGCATCCCCTTTGACCTGGATGAAGCGGCCAAGATCGACGGCGCAAGCAGTTGGCGTATTCTGTGGCAGATTATTATCCCCCTGTGCAAGCCGGCCATGGCAACACTGGCCACGCTTGGCTTTATTGGCAACTGGAATAATTTTCTGGGCCCCTTGATTTTCTTGAACAGCGAAGAAAAATATACGGTGGTTGTGGGTATGCGCTATCTACAAAGCGCCGTCGCCGGTGGTTCTGCCTCGGTTTCGCGCCCCCAAGATCATCTGTTGATGGGCGCGGCGCTCATGGTAGCCCTGCCCTGTTTGATTTTGTTCTTTATCGGTCAGCGCTATTTTGTCCAGGGCATTGTGACAACCGGCTTGAAAGGCTAGCTGTAATCAACCCCACCCAATCAAAAAGGGCATATACGATCTAGCCGATCGCATACGCCCTTTTTTGCTACAGACATATCGGGTTCGCATGTCAGGGTTGTACCCCTGGCACGCTAGATAACGGCTCACTCCACGGCAGGGGCTTTGACAGGCCGTTTGCGCGCGACTTGGGGGCGCTCAACCGTCTGCCGCACAGGTTTGGGCCGCATGTTGCTGATCCACTGGCGAATGGCAGGCAGACGCAGCACCAGCAAAAATGCCAGAATCACCCCATAAATCACTGGCTCGGTGATGTCGATTTTGACCAGCCAGAGAAAATGTAGCACAGCCAAAATCCCCGCCACATAGACCAACTGGTGCAAGCGCTTCCAGTTGCGCCCCAGCCGCTTCATCCAACCCTTGGTCGAGGTAATCGCCAACGGCAGAAGAATCAAAAACGCGCCAAAGCCTACAATCATAAAGCGTTTTTGCAACAGCGCATCATCGAAGAAGGCGCGCAGGCTAAAGCCGTAATCGAGCCCAATAAAATTCAGCAAGTGCAAGCAGACATAGAGAAAGGCATAGAGGCCAAGCGGCTTGCGTGCCGGCAACGCTTGCTTGAACCCAAAGAGCGTATTCGCCGGTGTACAGGCCAGCGACAGAATCAACATCAAGATCGCCGCTGATCCGGTGCGTGATGTCGTCTCCGAAATCGGATCGATCCAACTGCCTTGCCACAAGCCCCACGTTAGTAGTACCAGCGGGATCGCCCCGCCAATCATCGCCAGCAACCAAAACCAATGCTTGCGTACGTACGCCAGTCGCGTCTCTAGTAACGTCTTCACTAGAAATTCTCCTGCAGATCCATGCCTTCATACAGGGATACCACTTCGTCGGCATAGCCGTTAAAGGGCAGCGTATCACGCCGTCCACTCTCGCCAATGCGCCGCTCGGTGGCCTGTGACCAACGTGGATGGCTGACCGCCGGGTTGACGTTGGCGTAGAAGCCATATTCGCTGGGAGCCGCTTTCATCCAGGTCGAAACCGGCATAGTATCGGTCAGTTCAATTTTGACAATGCTCTTGCCACCCTTAAAGCCATACTTCCACGGCACGATCAAGCGGAACGGTGCGCCGTTGGCCGGGACCAATGGTTTGCCATACATACCCGTGGCAAAGATCGCCAGCGGATTCATTGCCTCGTCCAGACGCAACCCCTCGATATAGGGATATTCAATAAAGCTACGGCCATTCTGTCCTGGCATCTCTTCGGGACGCATCACCGTGGTCACCTGCATAAATTTGGCCTCGGCGGTCGGCTCGACCAGCTTGAGCAAATCGCCAACCGGGAAACCCACCCACGGAATCACCATCGACCAGCCCTCGACACAGCGCAAACGGTAGATGCGCTCTTCCTGCGTAAAGTTTTTCAGAATATCCTCATAGGAGATGGTCTGCGGCTTGTTGACCATGCCAGTGATCTCGACGTTCCAGGGCAAAATGGTGAAATCTTTGGAGAGCGGCGCGACTGCTTCTTTTTCCAACGAAAATTCGTAATAATTGTTATAATTGGTGATATCTTTATAGGGATTGAGCGCATCGCCCAATTCATCGGTTGCTTGGCTGGCATAGGCCTCGGTGTGCGCTAATGCTTCTGGCAGATCCGTGATCACCGTCGCCGGTGCGGCAACGCCCTCTGGTGCAGCTTCCGCAGCCGATGGCGCTTCCATGCTACTACACGCCGCCAAGGCCACTGTGCCCACTGCCAACGCGCCCGCCCCCACCATCAACTTGCGGCGTGAGAGAAAAATGTGTTCTGGGGTAATTTCTGAAGGTGAAATTTTTATCATTGTCAGAGCCTTCCTAGTTTGAAACCGTGATGAAAAGTCGTTGAAACGTACGCTTGTCTATGGATACTGTACCAAACGGTGCTGAATTTTGCATTAACACAATATTACAAGACAATTACAGGAATCAGTGGTAGATTTATACCCATAGCGGCACAGAATGTGTCCGTGATCGCCGATTTGCTAGCTCATCTCTACAGAAATTCACGACCAAGGTCCTATGTCCATCAATATCCATCCCGCTACCGTCCACTTTCCGATTGCATTTTTGCTCTTAGCCAGCGGCGCGGGATTGTTATATCTCTATTGGCGCCCCCTAGCCGTGCTCCACACCTTAATGTGGTGGCCCATGCGCTTGGGCTGGCTCGCCACGCTGGTGGCAATTCTCACGGGTCTATTGGCCCAGAGTCCGTTACCGCCCCAGGCGGGCTATCGCCCGCTGCTCAACTGGCACATTACCACTGGCTTGGCGCTTTGGGTGTTATATGGCCTGATCCTCTATTGGCAGTGGCTGCTGCACAGCCGGTCGCGGCGGCGCAAGGGAGCCACACCTGCTGCCCCAGCCGATCTGTTACAATTGCCCGCGGCGCGGGTGCGGATTACGTTCTTGCTGCTTCTGGGCATTGCGTTGATTCTGGCCAGCGGTTGGAATGGCGGGCAGTTGGTCTACCAATGGGGCGTAAATGTCTTGCAATAGCCGCGCCCGACATATGTTATGATAGAAGTTACGTAGTTGCGTAACTTCACAGTAGACCTGTAGGGTCTCGAAGACCCTACAGGTCTAACCGAGTACGTAAGTCTATTATGACCTAGACGATCGTCACTTTATGGAAACCATTGCCACCCATCCAATTGAAATTTATACCTTTGGCACCCTGCGCGTCGTACGCCATGGCTATACCGTTGCCGAAAGCGACTGGCAGACGCGCCAAGCGCGCCAATTGTTAAAGATTCTGATCACCGAGCGCCCTCGCCCCATTGCCACCGACCGCTTGATCGATCTGCTCTGGCCCGAAAGTGCTTCCCAAGCCGCGGCGACCACCTTGCGCAGCGCCATCAATGCCCTACGCAATGTATTGGAGCCCGAACGGCGCAATCGCGCGCCTTCCCAATATATTCTTACGCAGACACCCGGCTATGCCTTTCACAGCCATGCCCATATCTGGCTGGATGTCGCAGCTTTTGAACAAGCGCTTGGCCAGGCCGAGCAAAGCGCCGCGCCTGCCGACAAACTGCGCCACCTGGAAATGGCCGTCGCCCTCTACACCGATGACTATCTCACCAGCGATCCCTATGTGGACTGGGCACAGCATGAACGTGAACGGCTGCGTGAGCGCTATGTCGCTGCTCTGCTACAACTGGCCGCGCTCCAGGCCGAACAGGCCAATTACACGGCGGCCATTGCCACCTGTCGCCAGGTCGTGGCGCGCGATCCGGTACGCGAAAGTGCCTACCAAGCGCTCATGCGCTACCAGGCCGAATCGGGCGACAGCGCGTCGGCCTTGCTTACCTATGAGCGCTGTCGCGCGCTGCTGGCCGAAGAGTTGGGGGCCGACCCCAGTCCGCTGACCCAAGCGTGGCACCAGCGCATCCTCAACGGCGCGGTGGGGCCGAACAGCACTGCACCAATCTTGTTACCTCCACCCTCAGCCATCCCCCCAGCTGACTTACAGACTTTGCCACAACAGGTCCTTCTCCCCGTGTTGGATGCCCACACCGGGGTGATCTTTGTGGGCCGTAGCGGTGAAATGGCCCAGATCGCAGAGCGCCTACAGACGGCCTTCACTAGCACAGGCGGCATACTCATCTTGGATGGCGAGGCAGGCGTTGGCAAGACGCGGCTGGCCTATCACAGTTTACAGCGGGCTGCCCAGGCCGGGGCAACGGTGATCAGCGCCACTTGTCAACCGCTAGAGCAACAACTGCCCTTTGCCCCCCTCTCCGATGCCTTCGGGCGCTATTTTCATGCCTTGCCCGACTCGGTCTTGCGCCAGTTGCCCACCGCCAGTTTGGCACAGTTGGCCCAACTTATTCCCAGCGTGCAAGATCGCCTGCCCGAACTCGCCACCGCCTACTATTCCGGTGTGACGTATGAACCGATGCCGCAGAGTGATGACAACCGGCAGCGTGTGATCGACAGCTTGATCGCCTTACTTGCGGCCATTGCCAGCGTACATCCGGTGGTGCTCTTTCTCGACGATCTACAATGGGCCGACAGTGATACCCTGGCCGTGTTGAGCCGACTCGCACCGCGCCTGGCGCGATCGCCGCTCTTTGTGCTGCTGGCCTATCGCACCGAGGATCTGGCCGAAAATGAAGAGTTGAATACGCTGCTGCACACCCTGCGGCGCACCAATCAGCAGATCGATCTGACAGTCTCGCGCCTGGCCCCGGCCGATGTGCAAGCCTACATCGGGCAGATGACCGGTCAAAGTCCCGCGGTGAGCCAACCCTTGGCCGCGGCCCTCTACCAAACCACCCAGGGCAATGCGCTCTTTGTCACCGAAGCGTGGCGCGATCTCCAGGAACGCCACCTGCCCGCTA
The DNA here is from genome assembly GCA_034437715.1 of Caldilineaceae bacterium. Taxonomy (GTDB): domain Bacteria; phylum Chloroflexota; class Anaerolineae; order Caldilineales; family Caldilineaceae; genus JAHBVH01. The sequence continues at coordinate 21,348 of DAOTTR010000017.1, read as the reverse complement.
CCGAACAGCGTGACAATTGGGCACACCTGATCGCGCAATGGGCTGCCGAACCGCACTTGCCGCTCAATCTGCGCGGCAATCCACGCGTCCAGGAAATTATTCTGGAACGCATTCATCGCCTGCCCAACCCGGCGCGCGATCTGCTTCATCTGGCTGCGGTGATTGGGCGGGATTTTAGCCTGGATCTGCTGGAACGCATTGCCCTCCAAGACCCAATTGCCGCCCTAGAAATTTTACTCCAACGGCGCTTCTTGGTCGAGCGCCCCGATGACCGGCTGGATTTTAGCCACCAACTGGTGCGCCAGGTGGCCTACGACAGCATAGTTGTCCTACAGCGCCGCCGCCTTCATTTGCGCGTGGCCGACGCGCTCAAGGTTGCTCCACGTGCCGCCGAGATGCCAAGTGAAATTGCGTTTCACTATCGGCAAGCCGGCACAAGTGCCAATCTCTTACTGGCCCACTATAGCGTGTTGGCCGGCGAACGGCTATTGCGCGCTTATGGCTTTCGTCAAGCCGTGGACGCGTTTGACGAGGCATTGTCTATTCTAGAAACGGCCCCCCAAGCCACACCAGATTGGATCCGGCGCGCGCTAGAAGGTCGCGGCTTGGCCTACGAAGCCCTCTTTGATCCTGTCGGTGTCACAGCCACCTATCGTCGCCTGCAACAATGGGCCAGCGAACAGGGTGACCAACCATTGTTGCTCACCGCACACAGCCGCCTAACGACCATGCTTAGCCTCCTGGGGCAACAGCGTGAGAGTAACGAATTGCTGCGCCAGCTTCTGGATACGCTGGCGGCCAGCAACACAGCGCATCTGCCCGTGATGATTGATCTCTTTGAACGGCGTCAGCGGATCTATGCACCCGATGCGCCAGTCGCACATGAATCCACGAACCCCGTTGATTGGGCCGCGTACATACCGCCGCCACCACCGGTTGTCGATGCGCCGGCCAATCTGCTCCAAACCTTGTCACCGTTACATGCCACGCCGCCGCTTTTTGCCTACGGCTGGCTTTTGCGCATTCAAGGTCAATTGCCCGCGGCGATTGATTGTTTGGAAACAGTTGTGGAACTGGCCAAGACCACCGGCCAACCAGCGTTGGCTAGCATGGCCTATCACCAATGGGCGATTGCCGAACGCATGCGCGGCAACCGCGCCGCCAGTCATGCCCTTAACGATCAAAGTCTGGATATCAACCACGCCATGCAAGGCGCAGCCGCGGAACTCACCAGCATGTGGCCGCGCATTTCTAGTGCATTTCTGGCGCTACAACGCCAGCAATTGGACGAAGCCGAACGCCGCTTTCGTCGCGTGGCCGACTTCCTGAGCGATCAAGATCTCTACCGCAGCTACCGCAATAGCGCCCAGATCGGCTTGGGCTTGGTGACGTTGGCACGCGGCGATCTACCCGCGGCCCAAACGCAGCTACAGGGTGCCCTGGCCGATCCGGTGAATCTTTATCCCTACATTTATGTGCAGGCACTGCTTGGCTTGGCGACAATTGCCTATCAGCAGGATGACCAGATCCTATGTCGGCAAACCCTGCAACGCGCGCTGGCCTATGCCGGACAACGCAGCTTACTGGAAGAATATGTGGAAACTGTACTCATGATGGTCAACCTGCAACCGGCCGATGCACCTGTACACGATCTATTACAAGCCATCCTGGCCTATGTTGCGCCACTAGCGTTGGCACCCGCCATGCGCGCGTTGCGCGCCGCGCTGACGGGTGCATAGTAGAATGGATCGCGCTACCCGACAACTCACCACCCTGATCAAACAGGCGGCGCAACGCCTGGGCTTTGATCTGTGCCGCGTGCTGCCGGTGACCACTGCGCCCCATGCGGATTTTTTCGACGCGTGGGTGGCGGCTGGGCACGCTGGCGAGATGACCTACCTGGAACGCAACATAGAAAAACGCCGCCATCCCAGTCAACTCATTGAAACCGGTTTGCCGGAGCCGCGTTCGATGGTGGTCTTGGGTGTCAACTATGCACAATTTGCCCTGCCGCCTGCCCTGCGCGATGACCCCAGCCGCGGCATCATCGCTTCCTATGCCTGGGGCGACGACTATCACGAGATCATTCGGCCCCTGCTCTACAACTTAGATGCTTTTATTTGTGCCCAAACTGGACGCACTACGCCGGGCAAATGTTTGGTAGACACTGGCCCGGTGTTGGAACGCGACTGGGCACAGCAGGCCGGTCTCGGCTTTGTGGGCAAAAACACCTGTTTGATCCACCCGCAACTGGGCAGTTGGCTGCTGCTTGCCACGCTGCTGCTGCCCGAAACCCTCACCTATGATCCGCCTTTGCCCACACTAACGACCGAACCGCCGCCGGAACTTGTACTGCAAGGCTTGCCGCCCGATCAAGCCTATGGCACCTGGGAAATTCCCTTGGTGGGTGATAGTGAACAATCGCACACCGGCACTTGTGGCCGCTGCACACGCTGTCTCACGGCTTGCCCCACCGCGGCCTTTGTCGGCCCCTATCATCTGGACCCACAACGCTGCATCGCCTATTGGACAATTGAAGCCAAAACAGCGATTCCGCGTGAATTGCGCCCGCACTTTGGCAACCGCATCTTTGGCTGCGATATCTGCCAGGAAGTTTGCCCGTGGAACAGTCGCCTACCCGCACGCACGCCCCTGCTGGCCGGCTTGCACGCCCAAGCCGAACGAATTGCGCCGCCACTGTTGGAGGGCTTCGACCCCGCCAATCCCTACTGGTTGGATCAGGCTGCGTTCAGCCGCCGGTTTGCGCGCTCGCCCATTAAGCGCGCCAAGCGCGCGGGCATGTTGCGCAATGTCTGCGTGGCGCTGGGCAATTGGGGGGCGCTAGAGGCTGGTGCGGCGCTACAACTGGCCCTGCGCGATCCAGAACCCATTGCCCGCGGTCATGCCGCCTGGGCATTGGGCGAACTCTACCGGCGACACGGCCACGCGCCGATCCAGCAGTGTTTGCAGGCTGCGCTAACCGACGAACCCGATCGCTGGGTGCGCGAAGAAATTCAATTGAGCTTGGCCATGGTGCCCGAAACTTCTACGAATCTCCTACGTATTGATTGATATTGCAAGACAAGATTATCGACGGGTGCAGCCCATTTACCAGGGTATCAACGAGCATGAACCGCGGCAATGGCGTCAAATGGGGGATGCACCCTTATCCAATAGGAGATTTGAAATGGATATTGCAAAAGCAGTAACTTTTATCACCGGAGATGAGCGCTACAAGGAGAAGCTGGCCACGGGCGTGGTCCTGATCTTACTTAGCAGCCTGTTGGCCCCGGTGATGATCGGCTTCTTGGGCTTCTTGATGCTCGCCGGCTACTCGATCCGCTTGCTGCAAAATGTGCGCGACGGCAAGCCCCAACCGCTGCCCGAATGGAATCAGTGGAGCGAGGATTTTGTACGTGGCTTGAAACTTTTGGTTGTCGCGCTGATCTGGTCGCTGCCCATCTTTGTGGTCGTCGTGCCCATGGGGATTGGCGCGGCAATCGTCGACAATGGGCGCGGCGCAGCCGAAGTTTTCGGTGGCCTGATTCTTTTGGGTGGGGCGGCCGTCACCATGATTTACGGCCTGCTACTCACCTTGCTGATGCCGGGCTTTACGATTGCCTTTGCCCGCGATGAAGAGATTCGCAGCGGCCTACAGGTGACCGAGATCTGGCAGTGGACACGCAAAAATCTAGCCCAGGTGGTCCTCGCAACCATCATGTATGTGGCAGCCAGCTTTGCCCTGAGCATTGTCGGCATGATCGCCGGTGTCCTGCTGTGCGTCGTCGGCCTGCTCGTCACCATTCCGCTCAGCACTTTGGTGATGATGCTCTTCCAGCATCATCTCTATGGTCAACTGGCGCGCGAAACCGTGCAGCCCGCTCCCGCCATCCCAGCCACTGTCGTCATCTAAGCGAGTCGTGTGGAAAGAGCTGTAGGGTTTTGAAAACCCTACAGCTCGCTTGTCGATCTGTTCCCCATCTGTTGCCCACTCTTTCTGTAATCATGCCGATCGACGTTACCGTGCCCTTGACACACGTTGCACTTCTTTGCTACGCATGTCAAGGGTCTGTGCGTGCTTTTGGTATACCATCTCCACCTATAGGTTGAGCATTTGCGCCAAGCAGTGCTATAATTCCACAACTAGTAGATCCCGGCGTAAATAAGGTACCCTATTTTTACCATGATGTACACGAGTAACGTGCCTTATTAACGGCCGTGGTATCTACGCCCAACTGTACTAGTGAATTGCCCATATCATTCATGGTTTCGCCAGAGGAACTTTCTGCCTAGCTGCTCTTGCCGAATGTTGAACAAGAGCAGCCAGGATAAGCTTTTGGCAGACGCCATTATGTTCAAACGAGATCCAATTTATGACTGCGATAGAGTTAACGGCCCCCAGCAAGCCCAATAGTCAAACCCGCAGTGCCCAGCGCGACACCCACGATCTAGTCGCCCAGTTGCGCGGCCAGCTCAAAGGCGAGGTGCGCTTTGACAGCTACACGCGCATGCTCTACAGCACCGACGCCAGCCTCTACCAGATCCAACCTGTGGGCGTGGTGATCCCCAAAGATATTGACGATGTCCAGGCGACCATGGAGATCGCGGCGCGCCATCATGTGCCGGTGTTGCCGCGCGGCAGTGGCAGTTCGCTCGCCGGACAGGCAATTGGGGCCGCGATCATCATTGATTTCAGCAAGTACATGAACCAGATTGTTGAGTTCAATCCGGAAGCCAAGACGGTCACCGCACAGCCGGGCATTAGCGTGGCCATGCTCAACCGACATCTGTTGTCCAAGCAATTGATGTTGGGGCCAGATCCGGCCAGTGCCGACCGCGCCACGATTGGCGGCAGCGTGGGCAACAATGCCACCGGCAGCCACAGCATTCTCTATGGCATGATGGCCGACAATGTGGTAGCGGCGCAAACCGTGTTGGCCGACGGGTCGCTGGCCCATTTCAGTCCGGTCGAGCCATCGGCGTTGGCGGCCAAAGGGCGCGGCGACACGTTGGAAGCGCGCATTTACCGCGAGTTGCCGGCGTTGATCGAGCGCGTCATGCCCGAGATTCTGGCGCGCTGGCCCAAGCATTGGCGACGCGCGTCGGGCTATAATCTGGATCGCCTGGCGGCGGCCCTGTTGCCGATTGAAGAGCGCGCCAAACTGAGCTTTGACACGCGTTTCCGCCCCCCACTCTGCGATCCCAAACTGATCGACCGCTTTAACATTGTCCAGTTGCTCACCGGCAGCGAGGGCACGCTGGGCATTATGACGGACATTACGCTGAATTTGGTGGCGAAGCCCGTCAAAACCGCGTTGGCCGTGGTCCATTATGAAAATGTGATCGATGCCTGCGCTTCGATTCCCGATATTCTGGAGACGAATCCGAGCGCGTCCGAATTGCTCGACAAGCAGTTGATGGATCTGGCGCGTGCCCAACCCGAGTGGGCCAAGAAGATGCATTTTGTCGATGGCGATCCGGCTGCCGTGTTGTTGACCGAGTATTATGGCGAGACTGAAAAAGAGTTGACCGCCAAAATCGATCACCTGGAGCAGCATCTGCGCAAACGGGGCTGGAAGGGCACGATTGTGCGCATTATGGATCAAGCCTGGGTCAATGATGTGTGGACGGTGCGCAAGGCCGGGCTCAACATTCTCATGAGCCGCCGCGGCGATCACAAGCCGGTCACCGGTATTGAAGATGTGAGCGTGCCCCCAGAAAAGCTGGCCGAGTATCTGGGGCGCATCCTCAATTTCTGTACCGTGGAAAATCAGATTGGCGAAGTCGCTGTCTATGCCCATGCCTCGGCGGGCTGTTTGCATGTGCGCCCGCTGCTCAACATGAAGAGTGGCTATGACATTGATCGCCTGCGCGCCGTGGGCGAATTTGCGGCCGATCTGGCTGTTGAATACAGTGGCGTGATGAGTGGCGAGCATGGCGATGGCCTGGCGCGCAGTATCTACAATCCACGCATCTTCGGCGCGACGCTCTTTGGCGCGTTGCAAGATGCCAAGCGCATCTTCGATCCGGAAAACTTGCTCAATCCGGGCAAAATTGTCGATACACCGTCGCCCAGCGAGAATATGCGCATGGGCCCGACTTACCAGACAATCGAGCTAAAAACGATCTTCGATTGGGGACCCGATGGCGGCTATGCGCCAGCGATTGAAATGTGTAACGGCGCAGGTGTTTGCCGCAAATTGGGTGCGGGTTCCATGTGTCCCAGCTATATGGCGACGCGCGATGAAAAGGACACGACGCGCGCCCGCGCCAATGGGTTACGCAACGCCATGGCTGGCAAGATCGCGCCGGAAGAACTCTTTTCCAGCGAAATGTACGGCGTCATGGATCTCTGCCTGGGCTGCAAGGCGTGTAAAAGTGAGTGCCCTTCGGCGGTGGACATGGCCAAGATCAAAGCCGAATATCTGGTACACTACTATCAACACAACGGGCTGCCAGTCTTTAATCGGTTGATGGGCTGGTTGCCTACGCTCAATACATTGCTCTTTAAGCTGCCTGTGCCCGTCATCGATCTGGTCAATTGGAGCTTGACCACACCGGTTGCCAAGGCCGCTTTTGCCAAGGTCGGCATTCATCCCGCACGCAATCTGCCAGCCTATGCCACCCAGACTTTCGCCGATTGGTTCGAGACCGCGGGTCCCAAGCCCACGGGCAGCGCGCCCAATGGTCCCGTGGTGCTCTTCCACGACACCTGGACTAATTTTAACGAAACGGGGATTGGCGAAGCCGCCGCGCTGGTGCTGGCCGCCGCGGGCTATGATGTGCACCTGGCAACCGGACGCAAATGCTGTGGCCGCCCCCTGATCACCGGTGGCCAGGCCGACAAAGCCAAGCCGTGGGTCGATCATAATGTGGCCCTGTTGGCCCCCTATGCCGCGCAGGGCATTCCAATTATCGGCATTGAACCAAGCTGTATTCTCACCCTGCGCGATGAATATCTCAACTTGGCCAGCGACCCAAAACGCGCCAAGTTGTTGGCGAGCAATGCCTTTACCTTTGAGGAATTTGTGGTGCGCGAAGTGACGGAAAAACGCTTCCAGGCCAACTGGCGACCAGACCCCGGCAAAGCACTGCTGCACGGGCATTGTCATCAAAAAGCGTTGGTGGGCAATGATGCCAGTGTAGCGGCGCTCAAGACGGCGGGCTACCAAGTCGAGGTGATTAACAGCGGCTGCTGCGGTATGGCTGGCGACTTTGGTTATACGACCGATCACTACGCCGTAAGCCAGCAGATTGCCGAAGACCGCCTAATGCCGGCCGTGCGCGCCGCCGCGCCAGAGACACTGATCATTGCCAGCGGCACCAGTTGCCGCCACCAGATCGAACAATTCGGCAACCGGCGACCGCTGCACATGGCCGAAGCGCTGGCGGCTGCGTTGGCCTAATATGCAATGCTGTCACGAATGGCGCGAATTTCACGAAAATTTTATTCGCGTCATTCGGTTTATTCGTGACAGCGTTTGGTTAGCGGTTCTTACGGAGGGTGGCCAGGATCGCGGGCGCATAGGTGCGGGCCTTCCAGGGGCCAACTTCGGGAATGCGCAACACTTCTTCCTCGGATTGGGGATCCAGTTGGGCAATGACGAGCAGCGTGCTGTTGCTAAAGACAATATCGGGCTGGACGCCACGTTTCTCGGCAGTGTCGGTGCGCCAGTGGCGCAACGCTTCGTAGCGATTCTGTACCGACTTGGCGACCATTTGCTCTGGGCGTAGATTGGCTTCGGGCGGCGCGGGCAACGGTTGTTGTTGCCCCTGTTGAATGACGCGCAGCAGATGTCGGCCATATTGGGCCAGGGCTTTGGGGCCAAACCCGGGCAGTTGCGCAAGGGCTTCGGCGCTAGTGGGTTGGGAAGTCGCCAGTTGGGCCAGTTGCGCATCGGTCATAATCTTAAAGGGTGGCCAATCGCGGCGTTGGGCTTCGGTTTCGCGCCATTGCCAGAGCGCTTCCAACACGCCGGTGGCCGCCATCGCTACCTCGCGCGTATGTTTCATCTGCCAGAAGGTGCGCGGGATTGACTCGCGATCATGATAGCTGACCTGGCTGAGATAGGCCAAGGCTTCCTGGGCTTCTTCCCAGTGATTGGATTCTTCCAACTCAGCAATCAGGCGCAGGCGTAGCGCGGGCAGAAAGTGCGTATCCATCTGGGCATAGGTCACCTGTTTCTGGTTGAGCGGACGCTGCCCCCAATCGGTACGCTGCATACTTTTATCGCTGGCAACGTCGAATGATTCCTGGAGGATCGCGGCCAGCCCGACTTGTTTCCAGCCGAGAATGCGCGCCGTCAGTTGGGTATCGAAGACATGTTTGAATTCGAAGCCAAAGTCGCGCTGCAGCAGCAGCATGTCATTCTCGGCGGCGTGCATGATCACTTCGGTCGCCGGATCGTTTAAAATCGGCGCAAGCGGGCTGAGATCTTTGATCGTCAGCGGATCGAGCAGATAGTCAACCGTTTCGGATGGATCGGTTTGGCTTGGCTCGACCAAGGCAGTTAGCTGAATCAAGCAGACTTTGGGATAATACCGATACAGGCTATTGCTTTCGGTGTCCATCCCGATCACGGGCTGCGCCTGTAGATGCGCGATCATCTGGGCAAAAGTGGTTGGATTATTAACCAAGATGGGTGCCCCGAGCGGTGTGGGCCGAGGATACTGCGTTTTTGTCATATAGAAAATCGGATTTCCGGCCTGTTGCTAAAACTTTGGGTAGATGTATCTGCGTAAATGGTACTGTGTCCGGCGCAATGTGTCAAGCGTAGGCCAGCTTTCATACAATTTTTGTCATTCTTCAAGCAGCAATGGATTAATTTTTTTTATGATTCGTATCCTCTATCGTCACCGCAGTGGGACAATTGTGACCGATCTTGCCCCTAATCAGCTTGCCAGCGCCATTCGTGATAGCCAAGCGCGTATTTGGATCGATCTGATGGAACCGACCGCCGAAGAAAGCGAATTGGTTTTGGCTCAGCTTTATCATTTCCATCATTTAGCAATTGAGGATGCGATCAGAGATGCGCACGTACCCAAGGTGGATGATTATGGCAGCTATCTCTATTTGGTTTTTCACACCGTGGGCCTCGGCGATGAGCGCATGGATGTGCATACAAATGAGATCGATATTTTTCTGGGGGCCAACTATTTAATTACCTTGCACGACGAACCGCGTTCCTCGATTGATACGCTATGGCAAACCGATCGTCATCAACAGAATGGCTTGGCGCGCGGCCCGGCATTTCTGCTCTACGAGCTGATCGACTACCAGGTTGACAGTTACATCCCGTTGATTGATCACTTTGAGGAACAACTCGAATTGTTGGGTGATCATATCTTTCGCAACAACCAAAAGCGCAACGAAGAAGAACGGCTCTTAAACGATATTCTCACCGCCAAAAGCAGTGCCTTGCGCCTGGGGCGCATTCTTACACCCCAGCGCGAATTGGTCTATAAGCTGTCGCATAACAACTACAGCGTTATTCCCGCCGAAATGCGCATGTACTTTCAGGACGCCCACGATCATCTGGCACGCCTTACCGATCTCGCCCTTAGTATGCGCGATCTATCGAGCAGCACCATCGAGACCCACTTTGCGCTGGTCAATAACCGTATCAACGAAACGATGAAGGTGTTGACCATGATCTCGACCATTTTTATTCCCCTGAGCTTTGTAGCTGGCGTCTATGGCATGAATTTTAATTTTATGCCGGAACTGAATCACCCGTGGGCCTATCCGCTGGTCTGGCTCTCGTTTCTGGCGATTGGGGCGAGCATGGTCTATTTCTTTCGCCGCCGGGGGTGGTTGTGATCGCTTAAGGGCTTTCAAAAAATAAAGTATCCAGTAGGGGCGGCTTGCAGCCGCCCGTTCTCAGCGAGCCAAACGCGGGGCGGCTGCGAGGCCGCCCCTACGAATGATTTTGTTTGGGCAAGCGGCTGGATACTTATTTCTTTGAAAGTGCCTTAGTAGGATCGCGGCAAGCCCAGCACATGTTGTGCAATATAAGAGAGTACCAAATTAGTAGAGATGGGCGCCACCTGATAGAGGCGTGTCTCGCGAAATTTGCGCTCAATATCATATTCGGTAGCAAAGGCAAAGCCGCCAAAGGTCTGCATGGTGGCATTGGCCGCTTCCCACGCCGCGTCGGCGGCCAGCAACTTGGCCATGTTGGCCTCTGCACCACAGGGTTGGTTGGCATCAAAAAGGGTTGCCGCCGCAAAGCGCATCAGGTCCGCGGCGCGCAGGTTGACGTAGGCACGCGCAATCGGAAACTGAATGCCCTGATTCTGACCAATCGGGCGGTCGAAAACGACGCGCTCTTTGGCATACGTTGTCGCTCGCTCCACAAACCAATAGCCGTCACCGATTGACTCGGCCGCGATCAAAATACGTTCGGCATTCAAGCCGTCCAGCAAATAGCGAAAGCCTTGGCCCTCCTCACCAATGCGATTGGCAGCAGGTACGATCAAATTATCAAAGAAAACCTGGGTAGTATGATGATTGATCATCGTCGGGATGGGCTGGATCGTGATACCCTTGCCAACCGCGTCGCGCAGATCGATCAGAAAAATCGACAAACCGTCGGTGCGCTTGGTCACCGCTTCGCGCGGCGTTGTGCGGGCTAGCAGCAACATCAAATCCGAATGCGCGACGCGTGATGTCCAGATTTTCTGGCCATTGATCACATAGTGATCGCCCTGGCACACAGCCGCGGTACGAATGCGTGTCGTGTCGCTGCCGGCGTCCGGCTCGGTGACACCAAAGGCTTGCAAGCGCAACTCGCCCGCCGCGATCTTGGGCAGGTAGTGTGCTTTCTGTTCGTCCGACCCATAGCGCAGCAGCGTGCCCATAATATACATCTGGGCATGGCAGACACCCGCGTTGCCACCGCTGCGATTGATCTCTTCTAAAATCACCGAGGCTTCGCCCAAGGTGCTACCACCGCCGCCATACACTTCGGGGATCAGGGCTGCCAAGTAGCCGGCCGCCGTCATCGCCTGGACAAATTCTTCGGGATAGGCGCGGGCAGCATCGACTCGTTGCCAATAGGTATTGGGAAAGGTGGCGCACAGTCGGCGCACATGCAGACGCAGATCGGCATAGCTGGATTGAGTCGTCATTTTGGGTCGCTTTCCTTGATTATACTCAACGGCGCCATAAAGTAACACTTTTTCAGGTGTAAATAGGTTACTTTATGTGCTGTCGTGCAGTATATAATATAAGAGCACGATTGTTACTTTTATTGTACTGTATTGCATCTCCCTTCGTGGAATTCTTTGCTACGTGCCCCTTCCTGGCAGGTTGAGCATTGCCCTTTTTTCTTTCCTACCTGTATAATTCTGCTATCGCTCCCGATCTCAATCGCGATGAGGCACGATGAAAATTACTGCGCGCAAGATCGTGATTGTCAACGCGCCAATGCGCAACATTGAATTTTCTATCAAAATCGTATTCGTCGTTTCACCTGAACCGTAACAAATTGAAGGAACTTGTATGCAGATTCGTATTGGGATTTTGGGTTGTGGCAAGATTGCCCGTCTCCATGCCGAGGGGTATAAATTGGCGGGCGACCTGGCCAAGGTGGTCGTCTGCTGTGATGAATATAGCATTGAACTGGCCGAAAAGATGGCCCGTGAATTTGGGGCCGATACGACCAATCGCTGGCAAGATGTGATCGAGCGGGCAGACGTTGACGCGATTTCCATCTGTATGCCGCCCTATCAACATGCCGAAATTGCCCTGGCCGCCGCGGCCGCTGACAAGCATGTCTTGGTCGAGAAGCCAATGGCCATGAACCTGGCGGAATGCAAGACGATGGTGGAAGCTGCGGCTAAAGCTGGTACCGTCTTGATGGTCGGCCAAAATCAACGCTTTCAACCAGAGCATGTGCAGATCAAAGAGTTGCTCGACCGTGGGGCGATTGGGCGCGTTGTGGCCTTGCGCTTTGATTGCAACCAATTCGTCAAATATATGTACCCACCCGACAGTTGGATCTTTGACAAAGCCAAATCTGGCGGCGGCATGATCGCGCAGACGGCGATCCACAAGATCGATCTGATGCGTCACTTCTTTGGCGAGATCAACGAGGTGGCCGCCATGACCGGCTTTACCGGCTTAAACCTCAATTACCAGCCAGGGGGCAACGAAGACATTGCGGCCCTGCTCATGACTTTTGCCAACGGCATTATCGGCGAAGCCTTTTATCTCTTCGCCGCCCACAAAACACCAATTCCGACCACCACCGGCGAATTGACGATTTTCTATGGTGAAAAGGGCATTATCCACAATGTATTGGGCTGGCACATCTACAGCACGGACGTGCCTGAATATAGCGGCGGCTTGACGAAATTGGATATTCCCACCTATCCTTATATCGATTCGGTGGTGGCAGAAATTCGCCACTTCCTGGAATCGATCCGCGATGACAAGGAACCAATCACCTCGGGACGCGACAACCTGGGCACCATGGCGGTGATCGATGCCATGTACCAGGCCGCCGAGACCAAGACCATTGTGCAAGTCGAGCAGACGCAATCAATGGCTTAGGCGCTGTAGCAGCAATCGCCAAAGCTTTCAATCGCTTTATCTCAACAGGGAGGAAATACAATGAGCAAATCAGTGAGTTTTGATCTAACAGGCAAAGTCATGATTGTGACCGGCGCGAGCAAGGGCATTGGCAAGGCGATTGCGCTGGCCGCCGCCGAATGGGGTGCCGATCTGGCGTTGGGCAACCGTAACGTGGCCGACTGTGCCGAAGTGATCGCAGCCTGCCGCGCCCTGGGCCGCCGCGTGGAAGCCTGGGAACTGGATGTCTCCAAAGTTGCCAGCATCAATGCCTTTGTGGACAAAACCATGGAGACCTTTGGCCGCATCGATGCGTTGGTCAACAACGCCGGTTACAACACCCCCAAGCCCGCCTTGGACTACACCGAGGAAGAGTTTGATTATATCTCCGATGTCAACTTCAAGGGTGCGTTCTTTATGTCTACCGCCGTGGCGCGCAAGATGATCGAGGGCCAGATCGAAGGTAGCATCACCACCATCAGTTCGCAGGTTGGTGTGGTCGGCGGACCGTTGCGCACACCCTATGCCGCGTCGAAAGGGGCCGTTGGGCAATTTACTCGCTCGTTGGCTGGTGAATGGGCGCAATACAAGATCACGATCAATGCCGTTGCGCCCACCTTTACGCGCACACCCATGCTAGAGGCTGCCGTCAAGAATCCCGCCTTTGCCAAAAATCTGGAAAAGGTGCCCATGGGTCGCCTGGCCGAACCCGCCGAGATCGCCGGCGCCGTGATCTATCTCGCCTCGCCCGCGGCGCGCATGGTGACCGGGCAGATCCTCTGTGTCGATGGGGGCTTCACCGCCGTATAAGTAGCATAGCCGCAAAAGCTTGTCAACGCAGGGACAGCAACCTGTTTTGTTCCCCGTGCTGACAAGCTTGGCTTTGCGGCCATGTTTGTTGATCAGGGAATAAGGGGCTACATGCCAATTTCGGATTACTTGCGCGGTGGTCATCATTTTTGAATGTCGGGCGCGGGCGGGTGTGCCGTCGCCCGATGGCTACGAATCACTTGATGCAAAGTTTTTTCTGGTCGATGAAGCGATGACGCTGCTCGCCCAACGTTGGCAGGAACGCATGGGCACAGCATTAGCCATGCACGCCAAGGCCCATTTTGAAGCGGCCACATGGCAACCGGCTTAACAGATTGTCATGTGTGGCAGAGATGGACAGGACAACCATCCGCTACTATAATAAGCGTTGATATACTGCAATCGCGCATAGATGATAATGCATTTCACAGGTACATGCCCATCAATTTTTATCATCTATGGCATTGTTCAGTATAGATCAATAGAGATTATGCCGATTTGTTCTTTGGGCGACAAAACAGGGTATGGTGGTTCTGGTAGGTGCGGTTTGTAACCGCACGATCAGGGTGGCACCAGCGTTGTGCGGTTTGTAACCGCACGATCAGGGTGGCACCAGCGTTGTGCGGTTTGTAACCGCACCTACGAATGCATAAAATTAAATCGGAATAAGGTCTAATGAATACCACAAAGTAGAGGAGCAAATAAATGTCCTACGAAGCGAAAGTAAAAGAATTAGGCTACACCATCGAAGCGACCGAAGTCAACGGCGGGCGGCTGATGCACGCCGTGCGCACGGGCAATCTGGTTTATACCTCTGGTCAGGTTTCGCGTTTTGGTGGCAAAGAGATCATCGGCAAGTTGGGCCGCGAGATCAGCGTGGAACAGGGCTACGAAGCAGCCAAGCTGTCGGCGCTCTGCTGTCTGCAAGCGGTCAAAAGCTTGACCGGTAGCCTGGACAATGTGGTGCGTGTGGTCAAAGTCTTGGGCATGGTCAATGTTGCGCCCGACTTTAGCAATACACCGGCTGTCATTCATGGTGCCAGCGATCTGTTTATCGAAGTCTTTGGCGAAGCAGGCCGTCATGCGCGCAGCGCCGTGGGGATGCAGATTCCATCAGACTTTGCCGTCGAAGTCGAAGTCATTTTTGAAGTGAAATAAAGCGCATTGCAGACTCGAACAGTCCTGTAGGGTGTCGCAGACCCTATAGGACTGCTGTGCAATCGTTCAATCGGCAGTGAGATAGACACCGTTGCCATTGGTGTGGCCATTGGCGTGATGTCCATTGAGCGTGGGCATGGCAATATGTGGGGTAGGCTCGTGGTGGGTTATTGGTTGCATAAGCTTGCGCACCTGATCGATCTCTTCCGGTGCAACGGCAGCCAGTCGGGTAGTCAGCAACTCTTCATTTACGGCAATCGTTGCCGCCAACATTTTGTGTTCCAAGCCTAAACTTGCACAAAAGTCCATAAAGGCTTCGGTGTCCTTGGGCAAGCACGCGCCGCCATAGGGCGCGCCGCCACGTGTCCCATAGAGCGGATTCCATATGCTTTCGGCACTGCGCGCTACCACCGCGCCAATCAAGTTGCTATCCACACCGAGGTGTTCACAAATTTGATGCACCTCATTAAAATAGCTGATCTTGACGGCATTATACACATTGTTGACATACTTGATCATCTCGGCTTCGGTGGGTGTGCAGTGGACCACCAGACCGCCAAAGGGGTTATAGAGGGTATTGAGGATTTGGGTGGAGGCTGGATCAGAAACGCCGAGCACAGTAATCCAAGGTCGATCAAAATCTGTTTCCGCCGTGCGCTGGCGCAAAAATTCAGGATTCATGGCGACACCAAAATCAATTCCCGATAGCTTGCCAGCGACATTTTCTAGAATTGGCTTGAGCACCAATTCGGTCGTGGTGGGTGGGACTGTACTGCGCACCACAACGCAGATATATTTGTTAGTCTTTGCCAGACCCAAGCCAACTTGATGAGCGGCCTGTTTAATATAGTCCAGAACAATCGCCTTCTCTTTGGTGGGGGTAGAGACGGTCATCATGACAATATCGATCGTCTCCCACGCTACTTCATCTATGGTCGTTGCGCGCAAGCCCTGTGCAGTTAAGTCATTGATTTTGACAATATCAATATCAACAAACGAAACAACGTGACCTTTTCGCGCAAAACCTTTGCCTGTCGCCTGCCCAACGACCCCTGCGCCAACGACTAGAATATTCGACATGCGGGTTTTTCTCCTTGAAGAGTCTAATGATAGAGAACTATGCACAAATTATATACAACAAATAACCTATTTGGACATAGCCATTATGCCCATAATCTATAACACTTTTGTCTCATTTAATTAATCGTTAGTTTCAAGTAAATCCTTCAAGCAACCAAGAAACTCGTATATGGTATTTCGGTTTTCACCCCTGGGCGCGTTCCCGACTGCATCGTTACGTTATTTTTGTCGAAACCTTCTGCTTTCTCTACAACTAGCGTATAATAGAGCGATGAAACCCAAACCAGCCCTTGTTGATCAACCCATTTATCAACGCATCTACAGCGTTGTCCAGCAGATCCCAGCCGGCCGGGTGGCAACTTATGGTCAGATCGCCACAGTGGTTGGCAACTGCACGGCGCGCATGGTGGGCTATGCCATGGCCGCTGTCGATGGCAGCAGTGCGGTACCCTGGCAACGCGTGATCAATGCCCAGGGCAAAATCAGCCCACGCGCCGATAGTCTCAGCACAGAACAGCAACGCGTGCGGCTGGCGGAAGAGGGCATTATGTTTGAGCCGGCAGGGCGTGTCAATTTACGCCGCTATCGTTGGTCAGGTCCTCCCCTCGAGTGGCTCTTGGCACATGGGTTTGATCCAGAACCCACCTGGCGCGAAGGATAAGCGCTACCACCTTGGAACCTGTTTACTTCTTCCACCCGCGCCCCTGGTGTAAACTTTGGCTTGTGCTGGCGTTGCTTGTCTATCTGGCGCTCACGACTTATCAACTGGGGCTGCCGGGCTTACACTATGATGAGGCGCGCGAGGCTGGGGTGAATGCCATGGAATTGCTCACGGGCGCGCCGGTCACCGCCTTTCGGGGCATCACCTTGCCCTTGGGAAAGCTGCCCCTGCCGGTCATGGTTCAAGATTATATTGGCGCGCTCAATGTCTATTTGGCGTTGCCGCTCCTTTGGGTAAGCGGGATTGGGGTGCCCAATCTGCGTATGGTGGCCATCCTCACAGGATTGGTCGCGCTCCTGCTGCTTGAACGTGCGCTCGCACAATGGGTGGCGCTGGTCAAGCCGGAAACAATCAAGACCAGGCACCTGCCGCTGTCGCTGCCCGGTCTGCTGGCGATTACGCTCTTGGTGGCGTCGCCCAGTTTTGTCTTTTGGAGCCGCCAGGGGATCTTTGTCACCAATCTGACCCAGCCACTGGTCTTTTGGTGCATTGGGCAAGGTCTCTGTTGGCTGCGCACGGGGCAGCAGCGAGCGTTGCTCTTCAGTGCATTAGCCGGTGGCGCGGCGCTCTATGCCAAGCTGTTAGCGATTTGGGTCATCGGCCCGTTTGTGTTGCTGGCCGGCGGGTGGTGGGGGTGGCAGCGCTGGCGCAACCAAGCTGTGCCGCGCCTGTCCTGGGGGCTTTGCCTGGGGGTGGCACTGGCCTTTGTTTTACCACTGCTCCCCGTGATCTTCTTTAACTGGCAAAGTGGCGGCACCTGGCGTGCGGTGGCAGGTAACCTGGACACCAGCTACTATGGCGTAGAAAATGGCGCGCTTGTGGCCAACTTGGGGGTGCGCGCGCGCCAACTGGTGCAGACGTTGCAGGGCAGCCATCTATGGTATTTGGGGGCGCTATATCGCAATGAGTTGGCACCTTGGATGGCGCTTGGTGCAGTAGTCCTGGGTCTATGGCACCACCCGCGCTGGCTGCTGGGGCCGCTGGTCCTGCTGCTGGCGACACTGAGTTGTAGCCTGTTTACGTTGAGCGATCTCTTCATCACCCACTATGCGCTTGTGCAACCGTTGGTCATCGCGCTCATTGCGCTGGTGCTGTCCACCTTGGTCAACCCGCTGCGCCAGTTGCCACGGATCATGCAGCGTTATCGATCCCTAGTGCTCATTCTGCCGATCATAGTGTGGGTTGCCTGGGATCTAACGGCCACCCTGCGCTATCATGCGGCGTTGACGCACAGTGGGGGTTTGGGCGATCATTCGGATGTTACCTATCACCTGGCCTATGCACTGCGCTACCAGGGCCTTGGGGCACCTCTGGCCTTGGATTGGGGCTTTGATGCGCCGGTGCGTTATTTGAGTGAGGGCACGGTGACGCCCATCGAACTCTTTGGCTATGCCTCGCCCGCCACGCCCGATGCCGAGTTTGGGCAACGGCTAGCGCTATTTCTGGGCAATGCCGACAATGTTTATTTGCTGCATACACCGGCTGCCACCGTCTTCCAGGGACGGCGCGAAGCGTTTTTCGCCACGGTCACTGCGGCAGGTTTGCGCGCCCAACGAGAGCGTACGTTTGCCCAACGCGACGGTACACCCACCGTCGAACTTTGGCGTGTCCTGCCACCCTGATATACTTAGGCCATTGCAAAGAAATAAGTATGCAGTAGGGGCGGCTTGCCGCCGCCCGTTCGCAGCGAGCCAAATGCGGGGCGGCTGCAAGCCGCCCCTACGCATGATTTTGTTTGGCAAGCGCTGGATACTTATTGCTTTGAAAGCGCCTTAGGTGATAATTACAAAAAGCCTATCCATGATTTTGTAGAATGCTGTTATATGACCCACAGCACGCTCATATAACAAACATAAAGGAGAAACCCGCATGTCCCTGACCACGCCCGCGCTGCTCGACGCGCTGGATTCGGCGATTACCATTCCAATTATTCCGTTCAACAATGGGCAGATCGACTATGCCGGCCATGCCCAAAATATCCAATATCTCATGCGCAACAACCACCTCGCCGCCGGCCGCCAACGCGTGATCTCGGTCGCTGGCACCAGTTTAATTAACCATATTGAGCCCGAAGAGCAGACGCGCATCTTTGATATCACGGGGCAGGCCATGGGCAGCGCCGGCGTTTTGATGTCGGCGATTGTGCCCAATCCCTACAAGACCGCCGGCCGGTTGGTGGAAGAACAGTCCAAGTTGCAGCGCCCGCCTGATGTCTATCTGGTGATGCCCCTGAGCGGCACCTATAGCACCGAGGGACTCTACGATACGCTGATGGCCTTTGGCGAGCGCTATGGCGCAAGTTGTGGTGCACGCTTTCTCTACTATTATCGGCTAGAACGCGATCTGCCGGCGATTATCCAACTGCTCAATGACTCGCCCCACTTTGTCGGCGTCAAAATCGGCACGCGCGAAACGGATGTCCAGCCCATGATCCAAGGTGTGGGCGATAATGCCCTGGTCATCTGGGGCATTGGCGACCGCAGCACCAAAGCGGCGGAATTAGGGGCCAGGGGCCATACATCGGGCACGGCAGTGCTCTGTACCGGGGTCTGCGATGGGATCAACAATGCCCAACGCCGCGGTGACTTTGCCGCGGCGCACACCTTGGAGGCTGCCGTGAGCGAACTGGAAGAGATTCGCTTTATGCAAGGGCGGATCTATAACTATTCTGCCGTAGTTGAAGCCATGCAACTGAGCGGCTTTAGCGATATTGTCGCCGGCGATTGCAGCGGCCCTTTCAATCCACCCGTCCCACCGGACGTATCCGCGCGCATCCGTCGCGCCATCGAGCCGCTGCTGCAATATCATTAATCGCGACGCTGTTTTCAGAAAAAGAGCCGCCTGGCAATGACCAGGTGGCTCTTTTTATTTTCTTGGGGAGCAGAGCCGTTTTTGCAGAATATTTAATTTACATTATGCACGCGGTCAACAGATTTTAAGAACGAATTGAGCCGATGGTTGGGCACAAATCCGTTTTATGGCTTACCCCAGAACGGATTTGTGATCTATGAATCCGCTTCATCCGTGCCCAGGGTGCCCTTTGGGCCCCGTTGACAGCGTCTGCTGCGTAATCTGCCATTTAACCTAATTCTCTATATTGTATCAATAATTTATCTTTTTTATTGTTAAAATCAATATTATCAAACAAAATATTAAAATTATTAAAATTTGGTATTGACTTATTTATTTTTCTGGTATAGTATAGAACTATCAAACAACAGTGATTCATTGATGCCCAAGCTGCGACCGACCCGGATTTTAGGCAAATGAATCATAGACCGAGAAACCAAGGAAGAATCGTATGTACACGCTTTTACCTTATGCTACGACTGAATACGTACGTGAACGCCAAGCGGTTCTACGCGCCGAAGCCGACAAACATCGCTTGTTACAACAGGTAGCCAAGCAAACGCGCCCATTTCTACTTATGCGCCGCGTGATTCTGGTTGCGGGAAATTTGTTGATCGCAGGCGGTCTATGGCTCAAGGCTAGCACGCGGCTGGAACAAAACCATGCCAGCGATCAGCCCATGACGGGCAATTTCCCCAAAACAGTGATGCAATAAGCGTAGTGCCGCAACCATTTAATTTTTAGAAAGCGCTATATCTACGATAAATCAGGTGATTTCTAAAAAAATTAAGCGGCCAAACAAGTAGGAGAAGCTATGTTACCTTTACCAACCAAATGTCCGATCACGGGCGGCTCCGTAATTGTCACCCGGCTCTACAGCCCAGAAAGTGATGTAACGATTGAAGGGGAATTTGCCATTACGCAGCCCTTTGCCCAACTTTCACCCGAACAATTGCGCTTTGTCGAAACTTTTGTGCGCTGTGAGGGCAAACTCAACCGCATGGAGGAAGAATTAAAAATTTCGTACCCGACCATCCGCACACGGCTACATGAGGTCATTCGGGCCATGGGTCATGAACCACGTCGCGAAGAAGCCGAAACGCTCTCTGCCACCGACCGCAAAAAGGTGTTACAAGATTTGGACAGCGGCGCGATTGGCTTTGCAGAAGCGATGCAACTGTTGGGCAGTGGCTCCATAGCCCTCTAAGCATTGCCTGGGATTATCCTAAAGACAAACCAACGAAGTAGTAGATTGCAAAATTTTCAAGGAGAGATGTAATGCAAGAGCAAAATTCCATTGAAACGGGTGAAGCACCCCACATTGTCCTGCAACAGATCGCTGGCGACCTGACCTTGACCGGTTGGGAACATGCGCTATTGCAGGTTGTCCATGGCGATGAAGCTGACATCCGCGTGGAAGACAATACCCTCTATGTGCGCTGCAATGACGACTGTACCCTACAGGTGCCCACGGGCGCTAGCCTGGAAATCCACAGGGTTGGGGGCGACGCGACGCTCCATTCGGTTCATGGGGCGAGTCGGGTGCATAAAATCGGCGGCGATCTGCGGTTGGGTGAGATGGGCACACTGACCATTGATCAGGTCGGTGGCGATCTGGTGGCGCATCAAATTCATGGCGATCTGATTGTCAATACGACGCTGGGCGGCGATGCCAAAATTATGAATGTGCGGGGCAATTGCCGGGTGATGGCTGGCGGCGATCTACTGTTGATGCAGATCGATGGCATGATCAACGCCGAAGCTGGTGGCGATGCAAATTTGCGGCTAGCTGCCATTGCCCAACAGTCCTATCAGGTGACGGCTGGCGGTGACATCTCCTGTCGCCTACCCGAAAATGCCAATGTGACCGTGCAAGCAACTTGTGGTGGCGAAGTGGTGGTCAAACGCTTGCCGGCCCCGGCGCGGCGGACAGAGCATGAACTGACGTTTACCTTGGGCACCGGCGAAACACCCATACGCTTCCTCGCTGGTGGCGACATTGTGCTGGTGGGGCAGAATGGGGCAGCCGAAGCCGAGGGCGAGTGGGGTAAAGAGTGGAGCAGTGAGTTTGGCGCAGAATTTGGGGCCGAGTTTGGTGAGCGCGCCGTCCAAATGGCGCAACAAGTGGTCGTCCAGGTCGAGCGCCAAATGGATC
>DAOTTR010000016.1:0-23350 GCA_034437715.1 Caldilineaceae bacterium | reverse complement strand
ACCATCGATCCCCACGGCGATCCCATTCCCAGCAAAGATGGGCGCGTAGAAGCCGTCATGGGCGTGCCGCTGAGTACGGCAGAACTTAACCAACCAGGCCGCTTGGTGCGCGTGCTGATTCAAGATGGCGAGCGTTTGAATTATTTGGGCTCCTTGGGTCTCTATCCCAATGCGACCGTCACCCTCCTCAAACGCGCACCCTTTGCCGGCCCCTTGCTAATCGATGTCAATGGCGATCACCATGCCCTGGCGCACGATATGGCCGAACTGCTCTTGGTCATGCCGGTGTGAAGCCAAGTGTGACAGCTTTACCTAGCCCCGCTCCCCAATCACAAAAGTGAGCAAATCTATGTACGACTTTCTGGTCATCGGCAAGGGCTTGATGGGCGCGGCGGCAGCCCGCTATCTGAGCCAGGTTTCCAACAATGTCGCTGTGATTGGTCCCGACGAGCCCGCCAATCCCGCAACGCACACCGGCATCTACGGCGCACATTACGACCAGGCGCGCATCATCAGCCAGCTCATCAACCGTGAGCCAATCTGGGCGGCCTTCTCGCACACCACGCTGACGCAAATGCCCTTGCTCGAAGCAGCGTTGGGCGAACCCATCTACCAACCTGTCGGCACAGTATCAGTCAAACCAGAAGCGCCCACCGCCGAGCACCTGCAACAGGTGGATCTCCTGGCGGCAAGCTTTGGGGCAGCGTACGCCCTACTCGATCACGCCGCGCAGCGCGCCACCTTTCCCATGCTCAATTTCCCCGCGAACTGTACCATGCTCTGGGAAAAAGCACCGGCTGGCTATCTCAATCCGCGCAAGCTGTTGGCCGCTCAATTAGCCGCGGCGCAGCAAAATCACGCGACGATCATCCGGTCGATTGCCACGGCAGTCCACGCCAAAGGTGATCATGTGGAAGTCCACACGCAGGAAGGCGTGGTCTACCAGGCACAGCGTGTGCTCATCGCCACGGGTGCTTTTAGCAACTGCTTTGATCTCTTTGCGCGGCCATTGGCGTTGCGGCTCAAGGGCGAATATGTGGTCATGGGGGAAGTGCCGCAAGACGAAGTCCAGCGGCTCGGTCAAATGCCCACCATCAGCCACCAGATCGAATCCGACACGCTGGCCGATCTCTATATGTTTCCGCCGGTACAGTACCCGAATGGCAACTATTATATCAAAATGGGCGCCAACACCACCGCCGATCGCTATGTCGAGACGTTGGACGAGATCAACGCCTGGTATCGTACGGGCGACAGTGATGCCATGCTCGCTGTCATGCGCGACACGGTCTGCACGCTTGTGCCCGATCTGCAAGCGGTGGCCTGGCAGACCAATCGCTGCGTGATCACACGCACGGCACACGCCAAGCCCTATATCGACATTGTGCAGCCGGGGCGCATCTATGCCGCCGTGGGGGGCAATGGCACCTCGGCCCAAGCCGCCGATGGCATTGGCCAAGTAGCCGCCGATCTCATGATCCACAACGCATGGCGCAGCGCCTTGGATGCCAACGCCTTCCGTCTGGTCTACGCGGATGAACCGGTTGATTGGCAGAATCGCGAGTTGGTGCGCGGTGCCATGCAACGCTGAAGCCGCCTACCAAACCGCGTAGCCACCATCGACGACCAGATCGTGGCCCGTCATAAAGTCGGACGCTTCGGCGGCCAGATAGACAACTGCGCCTTGCAGATCAGTCACCTCGCCCATGCGTGCCATGGGCGTCATCGCCATCCACGTCGGCATGACTTGTTGGCCTTCTGGCGTTTGTAACAGTTCATCCACCAGTTGCGTGCGCGTATAGCCAGGACTGATACAGTTGACCCGCACGCCGCGCCGGGCCCACTCGGCGGCCAAACTGCGCGTCAGGTGGATCACACCTGCCTTGGCCGTGTTATAGGCTGCTTGATTTTGCGGCGTGTTGACAATGCTCCCCGACATCGAAGCGGTGTTGATGATCTTGCCATAGCCCGCGGGCAACATGACTTGGGCTTCGATCTTGGCGCACAGCCAGACCGCCGTCAGATCCAGATCGAGCACCTTGCGCCACTGTGCCAACGTCATAGTTTCGGCAGCCTGCCACAAACCAATGCCCGCGTTATTGACGCCAATCGTCAATTTGCCCCACTTTTTCAACACAGCCTCCACCATGGCCTGCACTTGATCTTCCTGGGTCACATCACAGAGCAGCGCCATGGTGTCGATGCCTTTGGCGGTCAACTCTTGCGCGACTTCGTCGGCGCGCGCTTGTACCACATCCACCACCGCCACGGCCGCGCCCGCCTCACCCAGCGCATGGGCATAGCCGCGCCCAATGCCTTGGCCCGCGCCAGTCACCAGCGCGACGCGACCGTCCAGCCGAAAGCGATCCAGAATCGGTTTTACCGTCAGCACATTGTCTTGCATAGAACCTCAGTTGTCACTATGTCGCAGATTGGAAAGCACCCGTTGCGTGCAGTATAATCGCAGGATACGCAATGTCAAACCGCACAATGTAAAGGAATGGTCTGGTGAATCAAGCACTTGAAGCGAACACGCCCCTGGTCGGCGTGATTATGGGCAGCAAATCTGATTGGGAGACGATGCAACATGTGGCAATTACCTTGCGCGACTTTGGCGTTGCCCACGAAAATCGCATCATATCGGCCCATCGCACGCCCGATCTGATGGTGGAATATGCCCACACCGCGATTGAACGCGGCTTGGCATTGATCATTGCCGGGGCGGGCGGGGCGGCCCATCTGCCGGGCATGGTGGCCGGGCATACGCTGCTGCCCGTGATTGGTGTGCCGATCCAGAGCCGAGCGCTCAATGGCATGGATTCGCTGCTGTCGATTGTGCAGATGCCCGCCGGCGTGCCCGTGGCAACCATGGCAATTGGCAAAGCGGGCGCGATCAACGCGGCGCTGTTGGCCGTAGCAATTCTGGGCAATACGCAGCCTGCACTGCGCGAAGCATTGCATCAATTCCGTAAAAGACGCGCAGACCAGGTGATGGCAGAAAAGTTAGAACTCGAAGGGTAAGATTTACGCAGCGAATGGGTCAGCAAAAATCTCAGCCACAGGGAGTGTGAAACCTGGCAATACATCTTCGCCAGAGAGCATCTCACCAGCGTGGAAAATGTCGATCTCGCCGTTGGCGTAGTAGACTTCGACAAGTTGTTTACGCGGATAGATCAGCCAAACTAACTTTGCCCCATGCGCCAAGTAATAGGCCGCTTTCTCGCGCATCGCTTTGATACTATCACTGGGCGACTGGACTTCAACGGCCAGATCCGGCATGGTGGGTACGCTGCCTTGGGTGATCATTGTACGGCGTACCGTGCTATAAGAAATATCTGGCAACAGGGAATTCCACTGATCGTCTGGCATCTGGTGGCGCACTTCAACCCCCACGCGGCCAGATTTATGGATCTGGACATAGCTCCGCAACGCAAAGATGATGTTGCCCGCTGTCACCCCATGTTCCTCGGTAGGCATCTTCTCTATGATTTTTCCGTTAATTAATTCTAGCAGCCGATCAGCGTGTTCTGCCTGGGCAAGCAGTTGCTCAAATTCCGCAACGTTATAGGCGTGAGTAGGCGATGGAGATGCTTTTGATGGATCATCTTTTAGTTGCAGGCTCATATTTCTATCCTCAAACGGCGCAATCACTGGCATTGATCATAGCGACAAAGCCCAACGCTGTCAAGCGCGATCACCGACGCAGCCGTGGGTCGAGCACATCACGCAAACCATCGCCCAGCAAATTGAAGGCCGCGACCAGCAGCAGAATCCCTGCGGCGGGCCCCGCGGTGAGCCACCATTGAGTGGTGATATAGTTGCGGCCATCGCTGATCATCACGCCCCATTCGGGGGTCGGCGGTTGGGCCCCAAAGCCGATAAAAGAAAGACCAGCGATGATCAGAATCGACGAGCCCATGTCAAAGCTGGCCTGCACCAACAGCGGGGCCAATACATTGGGCAACAAGTGCCGCAGCAATAGTTGATGCCCCGGCACGCCAATCGTCTGCGCGGCCTCGATAAATTCGCGTTCACGCAAAATCAACACCTGCCCGCGCACCAAGCGCGCATAGATCGGCCAGAGCACCACCACCACGGCGATCAGGGCATTGGTCAAGCTTGGCCCTAGGGCACCGGCAATTGCCATGGCCAGAATCAGCGGCGGAAAGGCCAGGAAAATATCGGTGATGCGCATAACGATCTCATCGATCCAGCCGCGGCGATAACCGGCAAAGAGCCCCACCAACGTGCCAAAGCTGCCCGCCACGGCTACCACCGCCAACCCCACAAAAACTGAGATGCGCGCGCCATACAACATGCGGCTGAGCATGTCGCGACCCAGAATATCGGCCCCCATCCAATGTTGCCATGATGGCGGCGCAAGCTTGGCCCCAATAATATCCTGCTCATTCGGGCCAAAGGGACTGATCAAGGGTGCGCCCAATGCCAGGAGAAAAAAGAGGACGATCAGAAATAGACCAAGCAGGGCAAGCGGCTCTTTACGGAGCCGGCGAAATACGTCAGAGAAAAGCATAATCTCTCAGTTGTTTGTTAACAATGTTGATCGCCTAATCCACCTGCACGCGCGGATCAACCAAACTGTAGCCAATATCCACCAGCGTGTTCACGGCGGGGTAGATGATTGCCGCCAGCAGCGTCACCCCCATCACCGCGGGCAGATCCAAGTTGCTGACCGAGGTGGTCGCATATTTGCCCAGCCCTGGCCAGCCGAAAACCGTTTCGGTGAGCACCGCACCACTAAGCAGACTGCCAAAGGTCAAGCCAATCGTGGTCAGCACAGGCGGCAGAGCATTTTTGAAGACATGGCGCAACACTACCCATTGCTCGCGCAAACCTTTGGAACGCGCCGTGCGCACATAATCTTGCGAGAGCGCTTCGAGCATCGAGGAACGGGTAATGCGCAGGAGGACGGCGGTCGAGAAGTAGCCCAAGGTGAGCGCGGGCAGAATCAGGTGCCAGATCGCATTTTCCAACACCACCCAGTTGCGTGTGAGCAGGGCATCCAGCGTAAAGAGACCCGTGATCAGTTCCGGCGGGTTGAGGGTGGAATCGAGCCGACCCTGGCCGGGCAGCCAGCGCAATTGGCGATAGAATAATCCCAGCCCCAGCAAACCCACATAGAAGATGGGCATGGAGCCGCCGATCAGCGCGATCAGGCGCGCCAACCCATCTACCCAACTGTTGCGACGCAAGGCCGCCAGAATACCAAACGGAATGCCAAACAAGAGTGACACGATCAGCGCGGCCAAGGCCAATTCAAAGGTCGCCGGAAAAAAGTCGAGCAAGTCGTCGGCCACGGGCCGACGCGTGCGGATCGAGTTACCCAGATCGCCTTGCAGCAAGCGGCCAACATAGTGCGCATATTGTTCCCACACCGGGCGATCCAAGCCCAATTCCAGGCGATAGGCCGCGATCTGATCTTCGCGCGCCTTGGCCCCCAACGCCGCCGCCGCCGGATCGACCGGCACAACTTGGGCAATGGCAAAGGTAAAGATCGAGACGCCCAGCATGACAAACACCAGGCCCAGTAGACGGCGCAGAATGAAACGGATCATAAATGAATTACTTCTGAGTGGAATCGAGGATAGATAGATCGGTAGCGCGTTAGGGCCTTGTAGGCCCTAACGCGCTACCGATTACCGACTATTTGCTGATGGCCGCGAAATTGAGGCTGGGCGTATCCGAAGGATTAAAGTCAAAGCCTTCAAGATTACTGCGTAGACCATAGGTGCGAATCGGTTGATAAAGGACAGCATACGGCCCTTCATGGAAGACGCGTTCCGTGATGTCCGCATAGAGTTGAATCCGCTCTTCTGCCGTAGCAGCAATCGCGGCCTGGGCGGTCATTTCGGCAATTTCTGGATTATCCCAGCCATTGCGCCAAGCGATGGATTTGGCCGCATAGTTGGTGAAAGGCGTCATGTTGCCATCCGGATCGGGATAGTCAGGACCCCAGAGGATAAAGACCATCTGTTTGGCAGCCGCGTCTTCGCTGCGATAGATGTTGAGCAATTCCGCAACCTGTAGTTGTTGCAGATTCAGGACAAGCCCTACTTCTGCCAGATCGCTCTGGATCTTGGCGGCCAGGGTGGGGAAATCGATTGGGCCAGCCGGGAAAGCGGCGGGCACCAGCGCGGTGATCTCGGTGCCTTCGGGTATGCCTGCGCCAGCCAGCAGGGCCTTGGCTTTCTCAATATCTTGGGTAAAGGGCAATTCGCCGGTATAGCCCAAGAAGCCAACCGGAATCACTTCCTGGGTTAGCTTGGCATCGCCACCAGTCAGCGCAATAATTTCCTCATAGTTGATCGCATAGCGTACAGCCTCGCGCACATCGGGGTTGTCAAACGGGGCGGTCATAGCATTCATGCCGATGTAGATCAACTGTGTATTGTCGGCATTGATGATCTCAATATCCGGATTGCCTTCCAAAGCGACCTTCTGCTCTGGGCTCAGGTCTTGCACAATATCGGCGTCGCCAGTTTCCAACGCGGCTTGGCGATTGGCGGCTTCGGACACGCTCTGCATGATCACGCGGGGCAATTTGGGTGCTTCGCCCCAGTAGTTGGGATTGGCATCTAAGACCACCTGCACTGCGCGCTCCCACTTATTGAGCACATAGGGGCCACTGCCCGCCGAGTTGTCGTTGAGCCAGGTTGAGCCCATATCCTCGCCAGCATTGGCTTCGATCACGGCCTGCTCCACCACAGCCGCCACGGTGAAGGTGATCACCGACAGGAACACTTGGGGGCTGACCGTCTTGGGGAATTTCACGACAAAGGTCTGGGCATCGGGTGCGCTCAGACTTTCCTTGGTCAACTGCAGGACATCGATCAACAAAAAGGCGGGCGACTTGTTGAGATCAATGGCACGGCCCCACGAGTAGACCACATCGGCTGCCGTCACCGGATTGCCACTGGCAAAGGTGGCATCCGGGTTCAGCGTGAAGGTGAGCACCCAAGAATCACCTTCTTCGGTGGTTTCCCAAGATTCGGCCAGCAGCGGCTGGACACCAGCTTGGCCCGTAGTAAAGCTGACCAGCGTTTCGTAGATACTGCCTTCGGCTTGAATACCGCTAAACTCATACGCGACCGCCGGGTCAAGTGTCAGAATGTCGGTGAGATCCGAGGCAAAAATCAGCGTGTCTTCGCGACTGATCTCGCCAGCCGTCGCGGCCGGGGCAACGGGGGCCGCGCAAGCGACCACCAGCAGCGCAACCACCAGCACAGCCAGCACAGCATAAAGCTGCTGCCTGCGCTGTAAATTTAGTGTAGTCATGGTAATTTCTCCTTAGACAGTGGAACGAATGAGGTTGACGGAAATCGTGAGCATTGCCCAACAAGTTGCATAGAAGATAATCTCTGCATCGTAATCGAAAGTCGGTTAGGCGTCAAATGCCGCAGGGAATGTTGGGGAATTGCCACATAACATGGCAAAAGCAAGGCGCTTTGTCACGCTTCAAATAAATTGTAAAAGCTTCGATTTGCGCGCTTGTATTGTATAATTACGTATAAAGGTGAGGAACCAGCAATCCTTAGGCGCTTGCAAAGCAATAAGTATCCAGCGCTTGCCAAACAAAATCATGCGTAGGGGCGGCTTGCCGCCGCCCCGCGTTTGGCTCGCTGCGAACGGGCGGCGGCAAGCCGCCCCTACTGCATACTTTATTCTTTGCAATGGCCTTACCTTTATGGCAGTGCTCCCTCTACCAAATAGGTGGGGGTGGCTTGGTAGTTACAAGATAACCAAAATTCGTAACGATTCAAGCAGCGGTTTTCACCCCTGGGCGCGCCCGGCTGAAGCGTTACCGAAATTCCAAATGAAATTCCAGCGGAGGCATCAGTGAAACTCAAAGCAACCCATCATATCGCACTCTTGACGCACAACTTTGCAGAGATGGAAAAGTTTTATAGCGAAACGCTCGGTTTCCCCATTACCAAACGGTGGGATGATATACCGATTATCTTTATCGATATTGGCAGTACCACAATTGAATTAATTGGGAAAGATCGGGGACCGGTTGCGGGTAGTCCTCCCGGTGCGTTTGAACATCTGGCCTTGCATGTGGAGGATGTAGATGCCGCCTATGCAGAGCTAGTGAGCAAGAACATAACGGTTACCATCGAACCAAAGAACTTTAAAGATATTCGCATCTGCTTTTTCAAAGATTCCGATGGCAATTTGATCGAGTTGGTCCAAGAACTGTAAAAAACCGGGCTAGTCAATGGCCGCATGACCTATCATTGACCAGCCCTAATCAAAACTACTCATGCCCTACACCTACCCAGTCACCATTCATCATCTGTATATCTCGCCAGGTCACAACTACTTTGGTCATCGCGCGGGCATGGCCGGCACGCAACCAACCTATGATGTCGCGGCGGTGGCGGTGAAAGCGGGCGCAGGTTTGGTGGGTGATCGTTTCTTTGGGCGCGGTGTGGCCTTTGACGGTCATGTGACCTTTTTGGCGTGGGAAGTGGTGCAATTGCTGACAACCGCGTATGCCTTGCCGATTGCGACGCCCGCGGATTTCCGGCGCAATGTCGTGATCGCCGGCGTCCCACTCAATGGCTTGATCGGCCAGACCTTTGCGATTGACGGTGTACAGTTCCAGGGCAACAAACATTGCGCGCCCTGCCGGTGGATGGAGAGCGCGGTGGCGACAGGTGCGTTACAAGCACTCAAGGGACGCGGCGGCTTGCGGGCCCAAGCCCTCAGCGATGGCTGGTTGCGCAAAGGTGCAGCTACGTTGACCACCACGCTGGCACTAGACCTCACCACCATCACTGCACCGCTGGCGCGCCCCAAGTTGCCCTGAGTTGATAGTGTTGGCAAGTTGACGCCTACCCGCGCGTTTGCTAGAATAACAAATCCTACCTACTTTGGTGATAGCGAATAGCGGCCCGACAAAGGATTGACCATGCAAGAGCAACTCGTTACGATTATCGGCGGTGGCTTGGCCGGCACAGAAGCCGCGTGGCAGATTGCCAGTCGCGGGATCAAGGTGCGGCTCTACGAGATGCGCCCGACGCGCCCCACCGAAGCCCATGTAACGGATCGGCTGGCCGAATTGGTTTGCAGCAATTCTATGGGCAGTACCTTGCCTGATCGGGCGCTGGGTATCCTCAAAAATGAAATGCTGCGCCTAGATAGCATGATTATCCAGACTGCCATGCGCCACGCCCTACCCGCTGGCAGCGCGCTGGCCGTCGGTCGCGAAGCCTTTGCCGATGATGTCACAGCGCAGATCAGCGCCCATCCCAAGATTGAATTGATTCGCCAAGAGATCACCGAAATTCCCACCGGGCCGACCATTCTGGCGACCGGGCCGCTCACCAGCAGCGCGCTCACGGAAAAGCTCCAGGCATTGACTGGGCAGAAACATCTCTACTTTTATGATGCTATGGCCCCGATTATCGCATCCGACAGCATCGACATGACAGTTGCTTTCCGCCAAAGCCGCTATGACCGCGACAGTGCCATGAGCCAGGAAGAGGGCGATTATATCAACTGCCCCTTTACGCGCGAAGAATACGAAACGTTTGTCAATGCGGTGCTGGCTGCGCCCAAAATTGAACTCAAGACGCCCGATAAGGAGCTAGAACGCTACTTTGAAGGTTGTATGCCGATTGAAGTGTTGGCCGGGCGCGGCCTGAATTCACTGGCCTTTGGGCCCATGCGCCCGGTTGGCCTGCGCGACCCACGCACGGGACGCCGCCCCTATGCCGCCGTGCAACTGCGCCAGGATAATGTGGCGGGCACGCTCTACAATATGGTTGGGTTTCAAACCAACATTCGCTGGGGCGCGCAAGAAGAGGTGTTGCGCCTGATTCCGGGGCTAAACGAGGCCGAATTTGTACGCATGGGGCAGATGCACCGCAACACCTTTATCAACAGCCCCACCTTGTTGCAGCCCACCTTGCAATTCCGCACACGTGCCGATCTCTTCTTCGCTGGCCAGATCACCGGCACCGAAGGTTATGTGGGCAGCACGATGGGGGGCTTGTTGGCGGGCATCAACATGGTACGGTTGCTGCGGGGCGAAGCGTTACTCGAGATCCCGCGCACCAGCATGATCGGCGCGCTGCTGTATTATATCACCCACGCCGATCCAGAAAACTTTCAACCGATGAAGGCGGCCATGGGCCTCTTACCCGACTTGCCGGATTGGATCCGGAGCAAAGCCCAACGCTACGGCGCCTATGCCGAACGTGCGCATAGCGATTTAGAAGCGTACCTCAGTGCCATACACTTCACCAACACAAGCGGCGAATTCCGCGCAGCGGCCGCGCACCAGGATGAACTGTTGTTAGCCGCAGACTAGTACAGTTGGGCGTAGATACCACGGCCGTTAATCAGGCACGTTACTCGTGTACATCATGGTAAAAATAGGGTACCTTATTTACGCCGGGATCTACTAGGTGTCTGTCCAAGAATAACATGGATGATTTTAGACAGATTTACTTGGGTAACATCACGTAAATTCACTATTTTATTTCTGGACAGACCCTATGCGTTGATGGGCTTAGAAGTTGCGCGATTCACAGAAGACCGGTAGGGTCTCCAAGACCCTACCGGTCTAACCAAGCACGCAAGACCCAATCAAAAAAGCGCCACCTATTTTCGCAAGTGGCGCTTTTACAATCAAGTACAATTAGCGTTCTTCGACAAACTCAAGCTTGACTGTCGTATCGATTAGTCGCTGGTTGAGCGTTTCATTATCGCCAAAGTAGGCACGCTCATAGGTTTCGCCTTCAAACTCGCCGGTGAAGAGCCAACGTTTGTTGTAGGAGAGCAAGACCAACATGCCGGTGCGCACATCGTGGCAGGTATTGCCTTCATAGGCTGTTGTCCAACCGCCACCCTCTTCGATCTCGACTGTGTGTGGGCCAGAGCAAGTGACCGCCACTGTTTGACCATCTTCCAGGGTATAAGCGCCATTGGCGTCGCCCGCGCCACGCCCTAGCCAATAGCCATAGAGGAAATTATTCGCATATTCGCCGGTGCGCTCTTGGCCACTGAATTGATTCACGTCAAAGACCCATTCATCTGTGGCGAAACAAGTGTCGGCCCAGGTGACTTGATGTTCAACCGCCAATAACTGTTGTGCTGGTGCCCGGCTGACACTGGCGTCCACCTCAGCGCTACATTCCTTGACTTCACAGCGTTCTGAGCCACATTGCCACGCCACATCCCAACGGGCGCTTAACGTTTGATCCAAGAGTTGGTCAGTTACCGGCACTTCGTCCGCACCGCCAGAGCGCACTACTGTGTTGGAGAGCCAGCCGTTGGTCTCAGTCGCGCCCGCCGCCGTGCCGGGAATGCAACAAACTTCCCACCACTGATTGTCGGCACTGCGGCTACGCACCGCGAACACTTCGCCGGGCAATGCTTTGCCGATAATCGAGAAATCTAACCCTGGGCCACTGCGCACATTGGCGCGCGAGCCGCCGGTATTAATAACAACCGTGGTATCGGCTTCGGGGGTGGGGAGTGGGGTGGGAACGGCATAGTCATCAATGCTCTGCACAAGCCCACCAAATGTATCGGGCGGCGGGTTACTCGGCGCGCGTGTCGGTGCGGGGGTAGCCGATGTAATGGGCAGTTGGATCGTACACGCTGCCAGCAAGCTGCTACCAAACAAAAACAAAACGACAGACAACCATTTCGCGCAAGGCCATTTTATATAGGGCTGGGCTTTCATTGAGCGCAGTTGAAGGTGCTGATTCAATTGAGACATAGCGAGACTTTTGTTGATCCTGTAATCGGATAGGATAGATGAGATTTCGTGAATGTCAGTATAGCATGAATGAATAGACGATTCAAAGATTGGATTGGAATGGGGTGTATTTCAAGTTGAGGGTAAATTTTAGAACGCGCGCGCAACGTGTGCCGGGGACGCGCGGGGTGCCGTTTGTCAAACCGATGTGGTTGTCGCGCGTCCCCGGCACACTTCCCCAAAAGTGAAATGCACCCATCGGAATGAGGTACGCATTTATAGCACAGGTGAATAGTGGCACTGAATTTTCAAATTTCAACGGCTATTGTATACTTTTTCCACCTTTCTCTTGCGTTCCAAGGAGCCGACGATGGCGACAAACGACCGCCAGCATAACAAAGTTCACCAGATATCCACCCTTTTTCGCCGTGTCGCCCCCGCGCTTGGATTGGGGTTGCTCTCGCCGTGGGTAGCGGAATTCTTGCTCGGTCACGTTGCGATTGACGGCTACCGGATCCTCTTCTACTTGGGGCCACTCTATGCTGGCGGTGCGATCCTGATCCGCGAAGTGACGCGCCGGGCAGGACGCGGCTGGCCTACCATTTTTCTGCTGGCCTTGGCCTATGGCTTGATCGAAGAAGGTTTGGTGACGCAAAGCCTCTTCAGCGGTGCGCTGCTGACCTATGCCTGGCACGCCTTCCTCCTGCCGCCCAATATCGGCTCTCCCGGTACGGTTGACTTGATTGGCAACGTACTGTTTGCACTGGTCGCCATCGGTTTGCTGGTGATGGCTGGGCGCAAGGTGCAGCGTCACGCCACCCAATCCGCCAATGCCGGTGCATAGTGGGCAAGTTGATTGCGCAGGCGTAGCAAGGCCAACTCTTTGGCTTTGGCTTCGAGCATAATATCAAAGGGGCGTAGCTCGGCAGCCTGCGCCCCCTGGAGTAGGTCGATAAACTCAAAGACGTTGAGAAAATCGCTATGTTGATTGGCCAGGGGCATGGCGAGATACCGTTGACGGTTGCGATAGAGATGACGGATCTCGGTGCGCGGTGTACTAAAGTGGATCTTGGGTTGTTGATCCGCCGGCCAGGTCGCCAAGGCCAGGGCGAGGGCCTCCCCCAATGAATAATCACCGCCATTCAAGCAACGCTGGTGTAACGTATCGAGCACAATGCGTATGCCCGTGCGCTTGTGCAGCCAGAGCAGATCATCTAGATCAAAGGCACGATCATCATTTTCCAGGGCAACTCGCTGGCGGGCCGGGGGCGGCAGTGCCAGAAAATTCCTTACGAAGCGTTCCAAGCTGGCGCGCTTGTCGCCATAGATGCCGCCCACATGAATTACCACGACCGTTTCTGCTCCCAACCCCATGGCTGCCAGCAAGGCTGCGCACACTGTCAACTCTTGTTGCGAGCGCGCTACACGCGTCGCATCGGCACTGCTCAATTGAATGTAGTGACCAGGGTGCATGGTCAGGCGCACCTGATTTTGGCGCGCCAGATCGCCCATTGCCGCCAGTTCATTGGCACATTCATCGATCTGCCGGTGAAAATCGGGCAGGGCCGGATGGGTCAGGTAGGGCGCGAGTTGACCGGACAGGCGGTAGAAATGAATATTTTGGCGCTGGAGATAGCCCAAAATATCGCGCAGATAGGCCAAGCTCACGCTCAAATGGGGCGTGTTTTGCCAACGTCGGCTATCGTGGGCGCGCAAGGGTTCGCCCAACACGTTGACAGGAAAACCCAGCCGATAGACAGGGTGGCGGGGGGCGAGTTGTGGTGTGTGCGGGGGGGAATGGTTGGTCATGGTGTGCTGGGTTCGATGGGACGCAGCGGCCACACGGCAACATCCAGGTGCTGGGCAAAATGCAAGGTCGGCGCGATATCGGGCAGGGTGAGCCCGCTGGCGACGGCCATGCTGTTTTGTTCGAACGCCGCCGTAGCCGGTTGCAGTGGCCAGGGCACATGATGAATCTCGCCAATCAACACTTGGCCGCGCGCGCCAACGGTGTAAAGCGCATAGCGTTCGGTGAGCCACGCGGCAAAGGTGCCGGGTTGGGCCAGCGCCACGTCACCGGTTGGGCCATATTGCCCGATAAATTCCGCCGCGGGCGCGCCACGATGGGTGCGACGGCTGCGATAGTGGATGGTATCACCCGTACGTGGCAGGGACATCTGTGCGTTAAAGTACGGTAACTTAAAGGTAGAACGGGCGATGGCCACGGCAACCGGATTGGCCGCTTCCAGACTAAAGAAGTAGACGCCCGTTTTTTCCACCCCCCGATCGCGCAGCCTGACATAGGTGCGTACATTCAATTCGGGAAAGGCTGACAACCAGGGCACCGCGGGCGTAAAGCGTGGCCGTACCCCTTGCATACGAAAAGGCACAACGCCCACCCAGGCCATCCCCGCCCACGTATCCAGCGGTAGTTGGGATGGCACCAAGGCGCGCATAGTCGCGATTGGGATCGGCCAATGGGCAAAGAGCAGATCGATCCACTGTTGGGTCATGATCCACGGCCCACGCGGCAGCGGCCACGGGCGATGGGCATATTGCGCAAGCACGGAACGCATCATAGGAAAGCGACTCCACTGTGAACAACACCAAGCCAGGCAAAGCCCACGGCGATCCACCAATCGCCGCGGCGCTGGCCCAGGTAGAATTGACTGGCGGCACGGATGAACCACCAGATTGCAATCCACAATGCCAAGATGCGCCCCATCGGCGTGCCCAGCCAAAGCCAAGCACACAGATCGACCACGCCAATCGACACCAGCGTATAGCTCGCCGCGTGATTCATCACCCAGGCAATGCCATAGACATCACTGCGCTGGGTTGGGTAGCGGATCGGCCCCAAGCGAAAGGGACGCAAGGGCGGACCCTGGCGCGGAATCGCTTGCGCGAAATCCAGCAAAATTGGAAAGAAAAAATGCACACTGCCCAAGACAACGGTAAAAATACCACAAACCGCCAGGGCGGCAATCCCTACTGCCCACATAGCTGCACCGCTTTATCTTCCGGAATTTTTGGCGACATTTCAATTGCCGAGCAAAGTATAGCACACCTGCTGCCATGCCACATCCGCCGGATGATGGGAAGACGGAGAAAATTGTGGCGAATTGATTGCGCATGCTGAAACCTTTTCCCAAGACGTGCGTATTGTTGAGCAATGCGCATGATGAATGACGAACGTAACGAGCAAGCAGTTCAGGAGAAGGCAGATGAATACGGAAGAACTCAACGAAAACAGGCCAGAGGGTAATCGCCCCTCTGATTTACATACGGGCGATTCGCCTACGGATCACGTTACTACAGAAACGATGAAAACAGAGAATAATCCTATGAACGACAATACACAACAAACACAAACCGGCTGGACCAACACCGGCCAAACGCAAAGTCAAACCCAGGGTCCAACACTGGGTCAAACGCCCTTTGCCAACACCATGTATCGCCACCCAACCGACAAAATGATTGGCGGCGTCTGTGGTGGGCTCGCCAACTACTTTAAGTGGGAGCCCGCGTTGGTACGCATTGTCTGGCTGGTGGCGACGATTGTCACTGGTGGGGGTGGCTTACTCGCCTACATTATCCTGTGGGGTCTGCTGCCCGTCGGCACCGTCGAGAGCGGCGTACAACGCCCGGCCGCCTTTGCCATCAATGAGCGCAATATTGGCCGCGTTGCCATGGTGCTGATTGCGTTGGGTGGCTTGTGGTTGCTCATGAACCTGGGCATTCTGCCCGGTCTGCTCCACTTCTTCTGGTGGACGTTGGGCATCTTCTTCTGGCCCGCCCTGTTGATCGGCATTGGCTATCTGCTGCTGAAGGGCACTGGCAATGGCAAAGTGCGCATTGATCTGGATAGCCTGAAGAGTCGCTTTCAAAGCAGCGTGAATGATGCCAAAATGCCCAGCGGTGACAGTCTCAAGTCTAGCTTCAACCAGACGCGCGAACGCTTTCCGTTGCAGCGCAGCACCAGTGATCGCCTCTTCTTGGGCGTCTGTGGTGGCATTGGCAAGCGCTTGGGCATCGACGCCAACCTGGTACGCCTGCTCTGGGTCGCCTTTAGCATCGGCAGCATTGGCATGGGCGCACTGGTCTATGTGGCACTGGGCCTGCTCCTCCCCGAAGAGAAGTCCGCCAGCTTGACGCCCTATAATAATGATGTCCAGAATGTGGAAATTGTCGAAGGCACCACCCCGCGGGTGATGTAATGTACCGGCAATTGCGACAGACAAACTGAGTTGATTGAATCAGCCAGCACGGGAAGTATAAACCCAGTGCTGGCTGATTTTCTAGTGGATCGTAGATATTTATAGTACAGATTATGCCGATTGGTTATTCCGGCAACAAAATCCGGTGCAAGTGTTCTTGTAGGTGCGGTTTGTAACCGCACAACTCAGCATCGACCGCGATTGTGCGGTTTGTAACCGCACCTACGAATGCACAAAATTAAATCGGCATAAAGTCTATTTTATTTCTCTGATTACGCAGAAAAAGCCAAGGAAGTCCTAAGGCGCTTTCAAAGAAATAAGTATCCAGCGCTTGCCCAACAAAATCATGCGTAGGGGCGGCCGCGCGGCCGCCCCGCGTTTGGCTCGCTGCGAACGGGCGGCGGCAAGCCGCCCCTACTGCATACTTTATTCTTTGAAATGGCCTAATGAGAACCAGCATCCCCTTGCTTCTTTTCGCTACTTTTACGCTCATGTTGATAGCTTGTACCAATCCAGCGGCAACAGCAACGCCCGTCGCGACCGCACGCCCAACACCGACCATTCTAGTAGATCCCGGCGTAAATAAGGTACCCTATTTTTACCATGATGTACACGAGTAACGTGCCTGATTAACTGCCGTGGTATCTACGCCCAACTGTACTAGTACTGTCGGTAGCATGTCAGCGAATGTGCTTGGCGTCGTCGTGGATGAAAACAATCGGGTCTTGGAAGTGGAGCCAGACAATGCCGCAGCCAAAGGGGGTGTTCAGGTGGGGGATCTGCTGGATTCACTGGATGGCATCTCTTTTCAGGATAAGGTGAGCGTAAAAGCGAGGATTCAGGGGCAAAACGAAGGTGCCATTTTTAAACTAATGGTACAACGCAACGACCAATCCATCATTCTAGAGATTGGGCCGATGCCACCCGTAGCCCGTTTCAATGCGCCAACCCCTACACCCGTATTCGCACCGCAAGATTATTTTTAGGCAGAATCATCAACCCTCATTACGGCGAAGGGAACAATTTGGCGAAGCCGGACGTTTGATGGTATCGTTGTATGCGCTGGCTACTATAGTTTGCTTTATTTTTATAGATAAACGAATGGGTGGGCCGGTAGATCTCAGGAGAGTATTCGCCATATCAATGCAAGCCAACCATCTATCCCGCCGGTTCGCCTATGGATTTTGTCTAGCG
The DNA here is from genome assembly GCA_034437715.1 of Caldilineaceae bacterium. Taxonomy (GTDB): domain Bacteria; phylum Chloroflexota; class Anaerolineae; order Caldilineales; family Caldilineaceae; genus JAHBVH01. Next base: position 6,205 of record DAOTTR010000016.1, on the reverse strand, counting down.
AGCCTTTTTGCTTTGCTTTCCATCTATAGCGCATTTGCTTCCCCACAAAGCAGCGCCCTCTATCAGGCGGAGCCACCCGCCGCGGCCAGTGGTGACGCCATCGAACCGATCGATGTGGTGGTGGTGCTCGACGATTCGGGCAGCATGGCCACCTGTTGGCCCTGGCCCCAAAATGCGCCCCCCTTTAGTCCACCTTGTGGCTTTCCCAGCGAAAACCCACCCAGCGATCCCGAAGAGTTGCGCTATAGCGCGGCGCGTTTGCTGCTGCAACTGGCCGATACCAATGATCGAATTGCCGTCGTGCGCTTTGACAATCTGGCCGGCGGTGTTGGCGATCTGGGCATCCTGCAACCGGTGGGCGCTGGCGAGAATCGTCGCCGCCTGACCGAATCGCTTCAGCCGCCAGACGATTATCTGCCGCGTGGCTATACACGCATCGACCTCGGTTTGCAATCGGCCATCGATATCCTAAATGGGACGCGCGAACCAGGGCGCAGTCAATATATTATTCTTTTAACCGATGGCGAGCCCAGCCAGCCAGGCAATGTGGCGAACCAGAGCGAACGGGTGACCGCACAAATTGAGGAAATGCAAGCAGCAGGCGTTTCGGTTTTCCCGGTGGTACTCTGTAATCCCACCGCGGGCTGTGCCGGTGAATTTTTAAAAGAGCGCTTTGCCGAAGGTGGGGTGCGCGAGGCTGCCAGTGCCCAGGATCTGGTGCGCGTCTTCAGCGAAATTTTTGCGACTATGAAGTCCGACCGGTCGGTGCTCAGCGGACGCAATGCGCAAGGTGCGCTACAATTCAACACGCGCGCCCCGCACGGCGTGCGCAACATTGCGCTAGTGACGCCCCGCGGTGGTTTGGTTGGGCTGCAACTGGATGATCAGCCCGTCTTGCCGCAGACGGTGCTCAGCGATCCGAATATTGATGTCAACTGGTTGGAAGGCGAAGCCTTGCAAGCCGGCATTTGGACGGCATCCACGGGTGATTTTAGCGGCTTTGCAGTGGTGCAAACCAATAGCTACCCCGAACTGCTCAACCCGCCGCCCAGCATTGCTACCAACCCGGCCTCGGTGCGCTATTATCCAGCGGGCAAATCGCTCTTGTTGGTGGCGCGCAGCACAGGACCTGGCGCGGCAGAAGCCATCTATCTGAATGGCAAAACACCGCTCGCACCGTTTGGCGAGAGTGGGCTCAAAGCCTTGGTTTTGCGCCAAGAAACCGGCGAGATCCGCCTACAGTTGGGTGACGATCAAGCGCCCCTACAACTGGTGCGCACCTTCCGCATGGAAGCGCGCAGCGATCTGCCCAAAGCCGAGATTTTCTCGCCCAGCGGGACGGCATCGGGCATTCTGGAAAATGGGCATGTCCGGGTAAATGTTGGCTTTACCAGTGGTGCAGGTCTACAGGAATTGGCCGCTACCGTCTTTGTCAGCGATGAATCTAAGGACGACCAAGGTGGCGGGCGCATGGTCTATCAGGCCAATTTGACTTGTCTGGAAAACACCTGTAGCGACGAAAATTTTGTACCCGGTGACGGGCGCGCCTACAAAGTGACCTATCTGATCCAAGCGGTGAAGGCTGGCTTGCGCTTTAGCGATTGGGGCGAAAGTGATTTTTCGCTCAAGCCAGCCGTCTACATGCGTGGTCTGCCCGCAGCCTTTGATTTGGCGCAAATGCCCGCCGATGGTTGGCCGATTGAAGTCGGTTCGGGCACAACTGAAGCAATTGGTGCACTGGTTGCCCAACTGACGCTACGCCACCTGGAAAGTGACGAAGCCGCGATTGGCACTGCCCTCACTTTTGAGATGGATGTGCCGGAGAATGGCACAGCAACCGCGCCGCTCCTTGTCAATGGCTTAGCGCAATTGCGGCCCGGCACCTACGCGGGCGAAATTACCTTTACGGTGCAAAACCCCAATGGCCGTCCCATGCAAAATATTGATATTCGGCCCACAACCGGCATTCCTGTCGCTTTCTTTGTGCCACGGCCCGTAGCGCGCATTGAGGGTGAACAGGCCAACTTTGGCGAAACACTCTTTGATACCTCGCCCAATTTCCGGCTAGCTCAGGAACAGTTCATCCCCTTGCTCTTTGAAGGCAATCCCTTCGACTTTACGATCAACATGCAAGAGAGCAATTGCCCGGATATCACGATCATTCAGGGCGAATTGCAACTGCAGGAGGGGGGGCGTGCGTTGTTGCCCCTGCAACTCAGCAGTCGCGGCCCGGTGCAACCCGGTGTGTGTAGCGGCATCATTGCCCTCAGTGGCCCTACCACCGATTATGATGTCTTCCCCGCCGCGATCGGTTGGCAGACGCGCGTCAATAATATTGAATGGTCGGTGGTGAGCACAGCGCTCAACCTAGGCAATTTTCAGGATGCAGGTGCAGAAGCCAAAGCCATCTTGTTGGTGCGCTTTAGTGGCAAAACACCCTTTGTCCTGCACATGGAAGAGGTCAAGGTGAACGGACGCAACGAAGAAGGCGATGTGTTGCTCACCGCCGCCAACCTGGAAATGCCGCCCATCGAGGTCAATGGGCCACCCACCGAAGCCGGGCTCTACGAAGTGCCCATGACATTTATCGCGCGACAACCCATTGCGTTTGACCCATTGCGCGGTACCTTCTACAATGGGGAGCTATCGATCGGTGTCGTGGGGCTGGCCGACACACCCCAAGCAATTGGGCTTTCGTTTGTAAGCCCTGGCTTGGCACAACGATATTTATTACCCTATCTGTTGCCTGTCTACAGCATGCCCCTGGCGCTCTGTACAGGTCCGTTGACAATACTCTTGTTGCTGGTGGTGGTGGCGCGTGTACGTGGCCGCGATATTGATGAAGAAGCGTTGGAAGAGGCCGCGATCGCCACAACATTCGCTATGAATCCAGCCAGTGAACCAATCCGCAGCGAAACACCTGTCCTTTCGTTTGATCCACCCTCGGCTAGCGATGGCGCTTGGGGCAATAGCGAATGGGGCAATTCGTGGGGTGCGTCGCCCACCGGCGATACACCTTCCGCGACGAACCAAGCCAATGGTGGCAATACCAAAGACAATGATCCCTGGCGCTCAAGTTGGTAGCGCTCGTTCAGGGTAAGTGACGCGCAGTACGCAGCAGAGTCAATTTGACCTCCTCTCAGCCGCCCCTGGGTTGTGCAGGTGCTGCGTATCATTTGGCGCAATATACCGAAATGATTGATAAACGAGATCCTAGTGACGACAAATCAACCAAATTCTTCGCAACAGTTTGAAAAGCCGACAATCTACCCGACCTTGGTCGTGGGGGTAGGCGGTATGGGTACGCACACGGTGCGCGCCGTCAAACGCCGTTTCCGCCAAGTGTGGAATGGCAATCAGCCACCCGGCGCCAGTCGCAACCAGGACAGCCTGCCCGGCATGATTCAGTTGATGGCGCTCGATACCGAGCCACTGGTCAACCGGCTGGATCAAGAACCCCTCTTTGCCGATGAATTCGCCTATATGGGCAAATTTGATGCAACTCGCTTGATTGATAATATCGATCAGCATCCCGAGATCGCACGCTGGTGGAACTATCCTTCGATTCCACTGGGCTATATTCACAACGGCGCTAAGCAGTTGCGGCCGATTGGTCGCCTCTGTTTCTTTCGTAACTATGTCACCTTCAAGCAATTGATGGAAACCAAGCTGGCCAACCTGGACAAGATTCGCGACATGGAAGTGGCGCAGAACCGTGGGTTCCCCGTGGTGGGTAACCTGCAACTGATCTATGTGGTGGGCAGTCTCTGCGGCGGTACTGGTTCCGGCATGTTTATGGATGTGGCTCACCGCATCCGTGCTCAAGTGCGCAATAATGCACGCGTGGTCGGCATCTTCTTCCTGCCCGATGTGCTGGAAGGCGAGATTACGAGCGATCTACAACGACGGCGCATTCGCGCCAATGCCTATGCCGCTCTAAAAGAGCTCAACTATTTTCAAGAAACCCAACGCTTTAGCGTGCTCTATCCCAGCGAACAGCGCGAATTGCCCGATACCCCCTACGCGCCCTTTGACTTTATTTTCTTGGTTGGGCGCACCAATCGCAGCGGCCACAGCTTGGCCCGCAAATCAGACGCCGAAAATATGGCGGCCCATTTGATTCAGATGACGGCCATCAGCCACCTGAGCAGCGAAATCCTGGGTATGGAAGTCAATGTGGTGCGCGAGCGCATGTTTGACCTGGCCGGGGCCGCCGGTGAAGCGGTTGACCGCCACCACCCCTACAAGAATGGCAACAATGGCAGCCCGGAGACCAAGCGCAACCGCAATTTCTTGGTCTATAGCAGCTTTGCTACCTCGGCCCTGGTCGCGCCCCATGAATCGCTGGTCGATTTCTGGCAGCGCGCCTTTGTCTCGGATCTGGTGCGCCGTTTCGCCTCCGGTCCTGCCATGACCGATCCGCGCTCGCCACTGCCCGAAGGCGATCAACAACGGGTGTTGAATCTATGGCAGGGCTTGTTGACACAACTGCTGGCGCGCTATGCCGCGCTGGAAAACGATAAACTCGATAAAAATCGCGAAGAGATCGAAGAGTTGCGCGGCGTCTGGCCCAGCTTTTGGGAACCGGTGGTGCAGACCGTGCAGCAAGCCTTGCATGATACAGGCATCCGCGGCGCGCTGGCGCTCTGTGATCTGATCGGCCCCCTGAGCGGTATGGGTGCGGCTCCCGAATCGTTGGTACGCCAGCGCCTCTTTCTGATCAACGGCCATCCGGTGACCGAAGAAAATCGTGTGCAGTGGCGACGTCTGTTGGCGCAACAGGGCGGCCTGGGTGAACAAGCCCAACAACTGGCGAGCACACTGGGCGATCTCTTTATGGTGGCGCTCAATCCACGGCGCGCCCGCGAACGGGCGCGTGACATGGCCACCGGCAAAGCCCGTTCCCGTCTCTATCAGAAGCGCGATGCGGTGGAACAGGCGTTGGTCACCCAACTGGGCAAACAAGCCGGGCGGCTACGCGAAGCACTGCGCAGCCAGTTGAATGCATGTACGCTGGCATTGGCGAAATCGAATCAAGAAGCAGCCAAATTGGCCGACCGCATTGATCCGCGGGTCTCCGATGGTTATCCCAGCACCAGCACCTATTACGAGCTGGAAACGGGCGCGGTTGGTCGCGATTATCTACCCCATTTTGTGCGCAATGCGGCCACCTGTGTCACCGTGGCCGACTGGCAAAATGCGCTGAATCCACTCTTTCAACAACTATTGCAGAGCATCAATGCGGTCAGCCCTGATCACATCTATCAACACCTGCTGGCGACGGTGGCCGACAACGCGGCCCTGCTGCATCGGGTGCATGAGACGGTGGATATCAATCACATTATTGGCGTGCAATATAGTGAAGAAGTCAAGCGCATCCGTCAACGACCTGACAACCGCATTCATCAATGGCTCGACCGCCTCAGCCCCTACATTCGCTGGGACGCCGACCGCTACAGCTTTCACGAATCGAACCTGGAACATATTCGGCTGGCCGCGGTGCCGGTGAGCCGCAAGGACGATTCCAAATTGCATGCCGCCACGGTGGGCCAAGAAGACATGAAATGGATTCCCACCGGCGATGCCACGCGCATGGACGCCGTTTGGATCGTGCATGGCTTGCCGGTCACGCTGTTGGAGCGCATCGAAGAGTATCGCGCCCAATATGAAAATCGGCTGGACTTTAATGTGCGCGATGAGTTTCATCTCAATCCGGAATGGAAAGATCTGCCCGAAATCACACCCGATCACGAGGATCGCTTGCGCCGGCCCGCCACTGTGCCCCGTGTTGAGGTGCCGCCGCGGAGGGTGCCGTGATTGTTAGTTACGCCCATTCACGGGCAGCCATTCTCTGTTTTGGCGGTTGGGGTTTGCAGGTGATGTTGCATCTGTTGCCCCGCCTCCAGGCAGCCCAAGAACAGCGCGCTGCGCTCTCATCTAATCCGGCGGATTTGAGTCGCTTGACCAGCTTTGGCTCTGTCATGGCCGAACCATTGATCGATCCGCACCAGCGCGCCCAATTTCATATTCGCCAGCCCAAACTGGATCAACCGTTACCGCCCTTCTATGTCGAGCGCACACTCAGTCGGTTGGAGCGCGATTTACCGCACGCTTTTGATGACCAAACGGCGGGCATCTTGACTGCGTCGGAGAAACACGCGACGTTGCTCCTGCAGGCCACCGAGGCGATGTTGCACCCATTGGA
>DAOTTR010000015.1:0-49294 GCA_034437715.1 Caldilineaceae bacterium | reverse complement strand
ACCATACTATTCTCCGGTGAATCAGTAGTGAATCAGTAGGACAGTGAGACAGTACAAACACTGTTCTACTGTCCTACTGATTCACTGTCTTACTTACGCCCAAGTGTACTAGTGATTATTTCAGTGATTATTTCAGTGATTATTCCAGTGAGAATAGAGATTGCATTGCTGACCTTGGAAGGATAAAACGTATGTTTGAGAAAATTGTCGTGCCGCTAGACGGTTCTACATTTGCGACAAGCGTCATACCCCATGTGGTTTCTATGGTCCAGGTCGCTACGGCCAAAGTCACTTTGTTGCGGGTAATGGTCAATGAAGCAGCAACCCCCACTGCCATTAGTCCGGTCGATTGGCAGTTGCAAAAGTCTGAAGCGCAAGCGTACTTGGATGAAGTAACCAATCGGCTGGCCGAAGTAATAGAGCTTCAACCCGACGCGGTCTTGCTCGAAGGGCGCGCCGCCGACCGGATTATCGAATATGCCCAACACTCGGATTGTGATCTGGTTGCGCTGAGCAGCCACGGCCAGGGTGGGCTCAACGGTTGGAATGTGAGCAGCGTTGCACAAAAGGTGATCCACCGCGTGAATAAGTCTATCCTCCTGGTGCGCGCCTATCAAATGGATGTCGAGAACCAGCTTGGCACCTGGGCGGGGCTGCGCTATCGGCGCATTATTGTTCCGTTGGATGGCTCACCGCGCGCCGAGCATGTATTACCGATTGCCACGGCCCTGGCCCTATGGCATCAGGCCGAATTGTTGCTTGTCCACGTAGTGACCTATCCGACCATGTTCCAGCGAATGCCCCTGACTGCCGAAGAGCGCGCGCTTGCCAAACAACTATTTGACCGCAACCAGACACAGGCGAATAAATATTTCGATCAACTGCGGAGTCGTTTAATGCCAGAGCCGCAAACCCACATCATTACCGGTGATAACATATTGGCAACTCTGCACAATTTTGTGAACCAACAGGCTGCAGACTTAATGATTCTGAGTGCCCATGGGCACTCCGCCCAAAGCCAATGGCCCTATGGTAGCCTGGTGACTAGCTTCATTGAGTATGGTTCGACCTCGCTACTCATTTTGCAAGATATGCCACCCAATGCTATCGAACCAACGGCTGCCGAGCTTGCCACCGAGGCCATCAAAAAACGGGAGGCGCGTCCGGCTGGTGGATCGGGCCATCTCCCGATCAACAATGAAATTCAGGTACAAAATTATGCCCCAACAGCCATCTGATTTGACTGTTCAGGCGACCGCAACGACAGTCGACGCGATCCCGTCAGCGCCAATTCATAGCCGACTGGATCGCGCGGCGTCTGCGCTGGCAGTTACTCACACCCTGATCAACCCAGGCCAACCAACGCCGGCTGGCCCGTCGTCTGCCCCCATCGCTTTACCCAATCGCCTGCCCGATATTGCCCAGATCCTACGCGATGCCCATCATGATTTGACGACCTCTGCCGATGATGTCGTGACTGTTTCCTATGCCGCCGAATGGTTGCTAGACAATTTCTATGCCGTAGAGCAGACCTTGCGCCAGGTCAAAGAAGATTTGCCGCTCAGCTACTATGGCGAGCTGCCCAAACTGCGCGCGCCCACATCGCTCGGCGGTTTGCCGCGCGTCTATGGCGTGGCACGCGCTTTTCTGATACACGAAGAGTACCAGTTTGATCTAGAACGTTTGGTGCGTTTTTTGCTTGCCTATCAGCAACATGCGCCTTTGACAATGGGCGAACTCTGGGCCATCCCCATCATGTTGCGTTTTGTGTTGCTAGAAGATTTAGCCCTGGCGGTCCACCGCATCACCAAGCATAGTAGTGAGAAGAGTCAGGAAAGTGGCCTCCTTGAAGCGATGGCAGAGGCTCCAGAAGCGCCAGATATAGCAGTGACGAGTACACTAGTGCCGAGCACACTGGAAGATCCAGAACTTGTCGCCAGTTGTATTCCTGGGCTGCGTGCGCTCGACACGCAGGATTGGAAGAGATTTTTTGAACGGGTTAGTTTGGTGCATCAACTGCTCTGTGATGACCCGATGGCGATTTATAGTGAAATGGATTTTGTCACGCGCAATCACTATCGCGGCATCATTGAGCAATTGGCGATCAAGGTGGCCAAGAGCGAAATGGTGGTTACCCAAAGCGCCATCGATCTGGCGCGCGTGGCCTTGCCTACCTCTCCTCAATTGAATGGACATGATGCCACGCGGCATGGGGTTACGTTGCTGGATGAACAATCTAGCGCCCCCAATCTCGCGCTGCCACGTACTTGCCACGTCGGCTATTATTTGTTGGATAGGGGCCGTGCCCAATTGCTCCAACGCATTCAGGGCCATACGCGTGATCCGCTCCAACCCTGGATAGTGGCCCACCCTACGCTTTTTTATCTGGGCAGCATTACATGGATCACCCTGCTCGCTCTGAGCCTGACCAGCCTGTATGTGCTGCGTGTGGGCGGGCCACCTTGGAGCCTGGTTGGCGTGATGCTGCTTGCGCTGATCCCTGCGCTCACATTGGCGGTCAACTTTACCAATTGGCTGGTGACCAATCGCCTGCCACCGCGCGTTTTACCCAAGCTCGACTTTAGCGAAGGCATTCCCGCGCACTGCCGCACCATGATTGTCATTCCGGCGTTGGTGGCCAATCAAGCGGATGCTGCCTCACTCTTAAATGAGTTAGAACAGCATTATCTGCGCAATCCCGACCCGTATCTCACCTTTGCCGTGCTCAGCGACTTTAGCGATGCACCCGCGCAAGAAGCCCCCGAAGACGCGGCATTGTTGGCAAGCGCCCGTGCCATTGTGACTGGGCTGAATGCGCGCTATCCCCACCAACCGTTTTATTTCTTGCACCGGTCCCGCCTCTGGAATCCCAGCGAACAGACATGGATGGGGTGGGAGCGCAAGCGCGGCAAGCTGCATGAGTTTAATGCCCTGTTGCGTGGCGCAACCGATACCTCCTACACGGTTCAAGTGGGCAATCTGGCTACGTTGCGCCAGATCCGCTATGTGATCACGCTCGATGCCGACACTGTGCTGCCCAGCGAAGGCGCCCAACGTCTGGTGGGCACCTTCGCCCATCCGTTAAATCGCGCCGAGTTTGACCCACAATCGGGCAAGGTGATCAATGGCTATACGCTGTTGCAACCACGCACGATGATCAAGCCAACCAGTGCCAATCGATCCCTCTTTACGCGCATCTTTGCCGGTGATATTGGCCTCGATCTCTATACGCTGGCCGTTTCCGATGTCTACCAAGATCTGTTTGGCGTGGGCATCTATGTGGGCAAGGGGATTTATGACGTAGACGCCTTTGAACGCAGCCTGGATGGGCGTGCGCCAGAAAATAGTTTGCTGAGCCATGATCTCTTTGAAGGCATTCACGGGCGGGTAGGTCTCGTCACCGATATTGTGCTGTACGAAGATTACCCACCCCACTATCTGGTCAATGTGTTGCGTTCGCACCGCTGGGTGCGCGGTGACTGGCAACTACTACCCTGGTTGCTGCCCGTTACGCCACGCCAGCCGGGCCAGCAACGCAACGACCTTGCGCTGATTGATCGTTGGAAAATTACCGATAATCTGCGCCGCAGTCTGCTGGGGCCGACGTTGCTCCTGCTCTTCTTGGCCGGTTGGACTGTGCTGCCCGGCTCGCCGCTGGTCTGGACCTTGTTTGGTCTGTTGACCTCGGCATTTTCCCTAATTACAGGCACGCTGATGGGGCTGTTCCAGGCCATAAACGCCACAAGTGAGCGCCCCTGGCAACACTTTCGCCAGTCATTGCGCAATAACGCGCTACGCTGGTTGCTCTTTCTGGCATTTCTCCCCTACGAATCTGTGTTGACGCTCGATGCGATTGGCCGAACGCTGGTGCGCTTAGGGATCCGGCGGCACAAAATGCTCGAATGGACAACCGCGGCGCGTGCTGTGCGGCTCTTTGGCAGTGAAATCACTGTAGAAACCACCCTCCTGCGCATGTTGCCCTCGATTACGCTGGTTGCGATTCTGGCCCTGATTGTCAATTTTACGAATCCGGGCGCACTGCTCATTAGCGCACCCTTCTTTCTGGTCTGGCTGTTGGCCGCCGAAATTGCTTTTTGGATTAGCCAGCCTGTGGTCAAAGCCACGCCACCACCCTCTGCCGCCGAGCGGCGTCAATTACGGTTGCTTGCCCGACGTACTTGGCTCTTTTATGAGCAATTTGTGGGCCCCAACGATAACTGGCTTCCGCCCGACCATTTTCAAGAATCACCGCGCGGCGTAGTGGCGCACCGCACATCGCCAACCAATGTAGGGCTCTATCTGCTCTCCATGCTCGCGGCACATGATCTGGGCTATAGTAGCACAGTTGATTTTACTGTGCGCCTACGTTTTACCTTTGATACGCTGGCTAAGCTTACCCGTTATCGCGGCCACTTCCTGAACTGGATCGACACGAGCAGCCTGCAACCGTTGCCCCCCAGCTATGTCTCTACGGTAGACAGTGGCAATCTGGCCGGCTGTCTGATTGTGCTCAAACAAGGCACCTTGCGTTTGCCACAACAACGGGTTTGGCGCTGGCAGTGGTGGGAAGGGTTAATTGACAATATTGCCTTGTTAAGTGCGGCGGTGAGTACTGTAGAACGTGAGGGCAATGTCGCCGAAATGCCGTTGCAACCCTATCTACAAGAGTTGCAGCAACGCGTTACCACGTTCCAGGAGCAGCCGCGGCAATGGTTTACCTTATTGAACACATTGGTCAATGAGGATCGCCCCAAATTGGATCACCATCTGGCCGACGCCATCGCTAATCATGCCGGGCTTCTGCCGATCGAGACGCTGCAAGATTGCCGTATTTACGTCGAGCGTATTCATCTGCACCTGCGTACTATGGAGCGCGAGCTTACGGCTATGCTGCCTTGGCTAGCACTCCTGGCTGAGCCACCCGCCCTTTTTACGGCAAACAATGCGCTACCGCCGCCTGTGTGCGCGGCTTGGCAGGCGCTCGTGGCCGCACTGCCCACCCAACCGCGTTGGATGGATATCACCGCCATCTGTGAAGCTGGCAAAAGAGCGCTGGCAACGCTAGACACATTGCTGGATCAAGCTACGGCTGAGCAAACGGTGGATACGGCCGCGATCGCGGCGGCGCGCACTTGGTGTGAAGTGCTGGCCACGCGCCTGGCGACTGCACAGACGACGGTGGCTGCGCTTTTGTCCGACCTGGCTACCATGAGCGCCGAGGCCGATGCGCTTGTGCTCGACATGGAATTTGGCTTTCTCTTTGATGAACAGCGCAAAGTTTTCCACATTGGCTATAATCTGGATACGGGCAAACTGGATAATAGTTACTATGATCTGCTCGCTTCCGAAGCGCGCATTGCCAGCCTGGTGGCGATTGCCAAGCATGATGTGCCACAGCAGCATTGGCTGCGGCTCACACGCCCGTTGACGAAAGTCAGCACAGGCGAACAGGCATTGCTCTCGTGGAGTGGCACCATGTTTGAATACTTGATGCCGCCACTGATCATGCGGAGCTATCCAGATACGCTGCTTGACCAGAGCTGTCGCGCCGCCGTGGATCACCAGATCGCTTTTGGGCGCGCCAAAGGTGTGCCCTGGGGCATCTCTGAATCGGGCTTCTATAGTTTCGACGCCGCCATGAACTATCAATATTACGCATTTGGCGTGCCAGGGCTTGGGTTTAAGCGTGGCCTCTCGGAAGACCTGGTGATCGCGCCCTATGCCTCGCTCATGGCACTGCCCGTGGCACCGGCGGCAGTCATGGAAAATATTGAGCGTTTGGAAGCAAGGCGCGCATTGGGGCGCTATGGCTTCTATGAAGCGATTGATTACACCGCGGCCCATCTGCCCTTGGGCCAAGAGTACGCGATTGTGCGTTCGTATATGGCGCATCACCAGGGCATGATCATGCTGGCATTGGCCGATTATCTACAAGGCAAACGCATGGTTGACCGCTTCCATGCCGAGCCGATGATCCAGAGTGTGGAGCTATTGCTGCAAGAACAGATTCCCCAAGGCGCACCGCTCCAATATCCTCATGCCGATGAACAAGCTGCACCACAGCCAGCAAAGGCGACCGTCGCGGTTCACCCGTGGTCGGTGCCGATCAATTCGTCTATGCCGTTGGTGCATTTTCTCTCTAACGGACGGTATGGTGTGTTGATAACCAATGCGGGCGGTGGCTACAGCGCCGATCATAAAGATGATCTACGCTTCAGCCGTTGGCGCGCCGACACGACGCTCGATGCATGGGGCTGCTGGCTCTATCTGCAAGACCTGGGGGTCGATGGCGCGCCAGCGACCGAATCACAAGGCGCGGTTTGGTCGGTGGGGCGTCAGCCAACAGGCATGCGCGGTGAGCATGAGGAAGTAATCTTTCATCCGCACATGGCGGAATTTCGGCGGCGCGATCACGACATTGCCTTGCACATGGCGGTGTTGGTTGCGCCCGACCATGATGTGGAGATCCGGCGCATTACCATCACCAATGAGAGTGCGCAACCACGGCGCATTGGCTTGGTCGGTTATGGCGAAGTGGTATTGGCTGCCAGTGGTGCGGATAGTCGACACCCGGCCTTTGCCAAGCTCTTTGTAGAAAGCGAATATGTGGAAGATGTTTCTACTTTGCTCTTCCGGCAGCGGCCACGGGCATCGACAGAAAATCCCCGCTTCTTGGGCCATATGCTTGTGCGCGGCCCACAGACAACCAGCCAACCCTGGGCCCCGCTGCGCTATGAGAGCGATCGCGCCCGTTTCCTGGGGCGTGGTGGCACCGCACGCCAGCCAGCCGCATTGACCGGCACCGATTGGTGGTCTGCCGCGGGCCAGGGCACAACAGGCGCAACCCTTGATCCTGCCATGGTGTTGGGGCAAGCCATCGAGCTGGCACCCTATGCAAGAGTGCAACTGGCGCTGATCACGCTCACGGCGCCCACCCGCGAAGAGACGTTGGCCTTGGCGATCCGCTTCCGCTCTTGGAGTACACTTGATCGCGCCGCGATGCGCGCCCGCAGCAATGCCGAACGTGAACTGCGGCAGTTAGGCTTCCACAGCAACCTGTTACGCGAAATCCAACAGGTGCTTTCGCTGCTCTTTTACCCCCATGCCGTCCAGCGCGCCGAGGCCGCCCTGCTTGCGGCCAATTGCCTCGACCAATCCAGTTTGTGGGGCTTTGGTATTTCTGGCGATTATCCGATTTTGCTCATGCGTATGAGCAGTGAAGCAGAAGGTGAATTGCTCCAAGAATTGTTGCTGGCGCACACCTATTGGCGGCGGCGTGGGTTGCGGATCGATTTGGTCATTCTCAATCAGCAGGACACCAATTATGGTCAACCCCTCCAGAATTATATTCACCGCCTGATTCGGCGTATGGACAGTGATGCTTGGGTCAATCAGCGGGGCGGCATTTTCATTCTGCGCAGCGACCAGATGGCCGAAGCCGAGCGCATTCTGTTACAGACGGCGGCGCGCGTCTTATTGGATGGCGGCAAAGGGGTGCTGGCGAACCAGTTGCCCGATCTCGCGCACCTGCCAACACCGCTGCCCCTCTTTGAACCAATCTTGCAACCCAATCCGGGTGCCGAAGCTGAGCCGCCACTGCTACGGCCCACCGATCTGCAGTTCGACAATGGATTGGGCGGTTTTAGCCGGGATGGGCGCGAATATGTGATCTATCTGCGCCCTGGCGAAACAACCCCCGCACCCTGGATCAACGTGATCGCCAATACGGATTTTGGTTTTCTGGCGACGGAAAATGGGGGCGGCTATACATGGGCAGTCAACAGTGGCGAAAATCGCTTAACGCCTTGGGGCAATGATCCGGTGAGCGATCTGCCGGGTGAAGCGCTCTACCTGCGCGATGAAGAGACCGGCGCGATCTGGTCACCCATGCCCCAACCCGCGCCGGCAGCCGCCCCCTATTTGGTGCGCCACGGGGCCGGTTACACCATTTATGAACATAACAGCCACCACCTGCGTCAACAGGTACAACTGTTTGTTGCGCCCGATGCACCGGTAAAGATTGTGAAATTACGGCTGGAAAATGCGGGCCCAGCGGATGCCCAGCGTCCGCGCCGGATTACAGTTACCTTCTACGCCGAATGGGTGCTGGGTGTCAATCGGGACATGGCCCAGCAATATGTCGTCTCTGAATATGAAGAAAGCTGCCAAGCCCTGTTGGCGCACAATGCCTACACCGCAGAGTTTGGCGAACGCGTTGCCTTTGTGGCCGCCAGCAAGGAACTCCACGGCCTGACGACTGACCGTACTGAATTTCTTGGACGGTTGGGTTCGCTACGCCAGCCCGCCGCGCTACAACGCATTGGCTTGGCGAGCCGCGTGCAGGCTGGGCTTGATCCGTGCGCAGTGTTGCAGATGCATATTGATCTACCCGCGGGCGCGAGCGAGGAAGTTTGGTTTGTGATCGGCCAAGGCGCAAATCGCGAGGAAAGTCTGGGGTTGGCGCGCCAGTTTCAGGATGGTACACAGGTCGCGGCGACCTGGCAGGCTGTACAGCAGCAGTGGGATGAGATCCTGGGGACAGTCACCGTGCAAACGCCCGATGAGGGCATGAACTTGTTACTCAACCGTTGGCTGCTCTATCAAGCGTTGGCTTGCCGGATCTGGGGACGCTCGGCGTTCTATCAATCGAGTGGCGCGTATGGTTTCCGCGATCAATTGCAGGATGTAATGGCGCTCATTCATGCGCGCCCCGATCTGGCACGCGCGCATCTGTTGCGCAGCGCGCACTATCAATTTGAGGCCGGTGATGTGCTGCATTGGTGGCATCCACCGGCGGGCCGCGGGGTGCGTACGCGGATGACCGATGATCTGGCCTGGCTACCCTATGTGACGGCGTACTATGTCGCTGCCACGGGTGACACCGGTGTGTTACAGGAGAAAGTGCCCTTTCTGCACGGCGAGCCGCTGGGCAGCGAAGAGGAAGAGCGCTATGCCCAATACGAAGCGACGGCAGCCACCTTTACCCTCTATGACCATTGCCAGCGCGCGCTGAAAAAAGCCGTCACCGCTGGCGCACATGGGATTCCCTTGATGGGGGCTGGCGATTGGAATGATGGCATGAACCGTGTGGGTATTCACGGCCAGGGCGAAAGTATCTGGCTAGGCTGGTTTTTACATGCCACGTTGACCGAGTTCGCGCTGCTCTGTGACACGATCCAGGAAAATGCCCACGCCGAACAATATCGCGCCCAGGCCGAGGCGATCCGTCAGGCCGTGGAGGAGCATGGCTGGGATGGTGAATGGTATCGGCGAGCCTATTATGACGATGGTTCACCACTTGGCTCGGCGCAAAACAGTGAATGCCAGATCGATGCCATTGCCCAATCCTGGGCCGTACTTTCCCACGCCGGTGATCCGGCGCGTTCGCACCAAGCCATGCAATCTGTATTAGAGCGCTTGGTGCGTTGGGATGATCGTCTGCTGCTGCTCTTTACGCCACCCTTTGACAAGACCACGCGCGACCCTGGCTATATCAAAGGCTACCTGCCTGGCATTCGCGAAAATGGGGGGCAATATACCCATGCTGCCCTCTGGACAATTTGGGCCTTTGCCGAGTTGGGCGATGGCGACACGGCGGAAGAGCTTTTCCGCTTGATCAATCCCATCCACCGCAGCGACACGCCAGAAAAGGCTGCTCTCTACAAGGTGGAACCCTATGTCATCTCGGCGGATGTCTATGGCGTCGCGCCCCACGATGGCCGGGGCGGCTGGACTTGGTATACAGGGTCTAGCGGCTGGATGTACCGCCTGGGTATCGAAGGCATTCTCGGTTTGCAACGCAAGGGCATCATCCTGCGGGTGGACCCTTGCATCCCCCGTGGCTGGGCAGGCTACACAATGACCTATCGCTATGGTCAAACCCGCTATGAAATTCGTGTGGAAAATCCGGAGGGCGTGTGCCGTGGCGTGCGTCGTGTGACGCTGGATGGCACCCCCCTGGCCGATGACTGGCTTCCCGGCACCATTCCCCTGGTGGCGGATGGCGCGCTGCATCAGGTGACGGTGTTGCTGGGGAAATAGTGTTGTTACTTTTCCTGTGCCATTTTTCTATATCCTTTCCTATACTATGACGAATCAATATTCGTTATACTTAGATCGCAGCTACACAAATAGCCAGCTAACCTGGTTGGGTAGAAACTTTCCATCCGTCATTTAGATTGAGTAGAAGTAAAGAGGTAATTCTATGATACAACACATCGCGCCTAAATCTATCAGCAACATGCAAGCCATTGCTTTACCGATGGAGACTGAAGAATTTTTTGGTCAAGTCCGTGAGGAACAGTCCACTGGCTATTCATTCTATCCTTGGGCCGTCGCCGTACGGATCGGTTTTTTGGGTATTTTACTCTTTCATGCATTTGCTTTCTGGTTCGCGTAGATCGATTGTTTGTGTCATAGAAGACAGGTTGTCAGCGAAGACAAATCTACTTTATAGAATGTATAATAGCGGAATACCGGTCAGGTGCTCCGCTGCTGTTTATTTTTCTACTCACCGCTACCTTACCCCTATCCAACGAATTTCCGCATAACGCTCTGTTGCTTCGGTATATCCTTCTTCTGTACCTAGATAGATTCAACTTACTTGTAAAATTGCTTACACTAGTACAGTTGGGCGTAGATACCACGGCAGTCAATAAGGCATGTTTACCCGTGTACATCAGCGTAAAAGTAGGGTGCCTTATTTACGCCGGGATCTACTAGACTTCACTTGAACTTTATTTCTATGAAGCATTACGTAGCGAAACAAGCATTGACTGCGCTTGCAGTTGCGAGTAATGGAACTACTGAACAAGCCCAATCGGGCAAGAAGAAGGAGAATTGATCATGGCTATCTCTGCGCTGCAATCATCACTACCCGTCTATATCCCGCCAATTGTAACGGCGTCGGCAAAATTAAATAATGTTCCGCAGGATTACCGTGAGTTAAAATCGCTCTTTGTCACATTGCGTCAAGAAGATGAAATATTTAAACAGAGCATTCGCGTCTCACATTTCAAAGCCAAGAGCTGTATTGCGACGACGCAAGATTTGTCCGATAAACTGTACTTGCTGATCAAGGGCCGTGTCCATTTGGTCTGCAAAAATGAGCAAACTGGTGTCCAGATCGTGATCACGACCTTGGAACCTGGTGCCATCTTTGGGCAGGGCTCAATGAGTGATTTGGGTAAATCGCTGCGCTTTGTGGAGGCAATGGACGATGTAACGCTCTGGACAATTCCAGCCGAAGCCGCCACCGCCATTATTATGCGCTACCCGATTCTGAGTTGGGGCATGTTGCAAACCTATGCCGCACGCTTGGCGCAGGTGGAAGACCGGCTAGAAGCCGTGGCCCACAAAAAGCTGCCGGCGCGCCTGGCCGATCTGCTGCTAAAGTTGGCCGATCAACATCAGGAATTATATGGCGTTAGTCATCAGGTGCTGGCTGACCATCTGGGCACCTATCGTGAGACGGTGAGCAGTATTCTACGTAACTTCAAACAAGAGCGCTTGCTTGTATTGGGCTATCGCCGTATCAAGCTTCTAAACTTGGATGCATTGCATGAGATCGCTGGCACCTGGTAAACCGCAGGATAAGCAAACTATTGGAAAAGGATAATCTAATGACAAATCAAAAAACGACCCAATCTGTCCAGAAAGATGAAATATTATCTGTAGAAAAATGTGCCGAAATGCTCATTCAATATGTTAATCAACTGCGTACAGAAAGTGGCGTGGATCCGGATCAAGCGATCTCGATTTACGTAACGAATGTGCCGTTGATTCGTAGCACCTTTACCGCAATGGGCGATTATATTCGTGAGCAGACCAATGCGATTGATGTTGTCCAAGTCAACGTCAAAGCTGGTAACCCAATGCCGGCCCATCTGCCCCAGATCGAAGTCCACGAATTTGACCAAGGCCCAGCTACCATTGCCATTGATGCCCAGGGCGAAGGATAGCCTTTGAATCGACAGTAGTACAGAGAAATAGGTGCAGCGGTAGCAGCAACAACGACCCCAAACAAATGTTTGGGGTCGTTGTTGCTGCTTTAGCGTTTTATTTGATCCAGCCTGCCTAAATCAACTGTTGCTGGTCAAGTAGAGCGGACTTGGATGCCGATTGCGCAGCCAAATATCACCGACTAAGCCTACGCTGGTTGCAAAGTAGATATCCCCTTCGACATGAAAGAGTTTGCAATTTACCAATGAAGGCACACCAGCTGGAAAGCGCGCCTTGATCTGATCAAAGAAGCCATAGTAAAGCTTGTCTAGATCGACAACCAACTCCATGCCAACTGGCCGCGCGGGATTGATCGCAATTGTGTAATCTGCTTGGAGCAGATAGGCATCTGACCAAAGGGCGACGAGATCATTGGTGTTTTTCACCGGCAGAAAGCGGTGGCGCGGTGTTTCCACGGCTTGCGCTTCGGGAAATAGTGCAATGGCATGGCCCATCGCTGTTTCCAATTGATAGACCTGGGGACTGTCGGGTTGGGTTGGATCAACTGCTTTTTCATTGCGAATCAATGGCAGCGGGAGCACGCCATTGTATTGTTCGAGTAAACGCTGCAAGCTCGGCAGGTGAATCCATAGGTTATTGGTATTAAAATATTGATAGCGTTCGCTGTCTTGAAAGGCTTCCAACTCATCGGCTGGGCATTGGGCCACTTCACGCAGGATCAAGCCTTGCTGTGGGTGATGGGCTAGATGACCTCCTTTCGCATCCACGGGCAGACGACGCGCTGCTTCCATCAAAAAGGGCAATTGATTTTCGGCAAAGTAACCCAGAATCACCAAATCTACGGTCGCACCCAAATTATCGGCATTGCTGATAAACGCATATTCATAGCCGTGTTCAAGCAATTTGGCGAGTACGCCGCTGGTCTGTAACGACAGGTAGAGATCGCCGTGCCCAGGTGGGCACCATTCTTTGGTGGCATCCGCCGGCCATGTCACCGGTGCTAGATCGGCTTGCCATATCTTGGGAATCTGATGTTGTAAAAAGTCTACGGGTACATCTTGCGCCAGCAACTCCGGATAAGCGTCTAGGACTTGACGTGATTCTGCTTGCGTATTAAAACTATTCATCAGCAAGAGCGGCAGCCGTACTGCATAGTGGTTGCGCATATAAAGAATTTGGCGCGTAATAATGTCTAGAAAAGTCAACCCATCTTTGACTTGGACCAACGACTTGGGGCCACTCATGCCCATGGTGGTGCCCAGGCCACCATTTAGCTTGATCACGACCGCGCGCGACAATGCCGCTTGGCCGGCGGCGCGATAGCTAGCCAACGCTTCCACCTTGGGCAGCAGTGCCACTGGTTGCGCATCGCTGCTGGAAATATAGCCAGTGGCACCCGCTACAAGCTGGCTGTAGTAGTGCATGAAGACACGAATGGCGGCTTCTGGCTGGCCCGCTTCGCGCATCTTTGTGGCAAAAGGCGCAAAGCGCGCTGCTCCTTCAAGATGTTCAGGGTGCTTGTTATGTGGATTGATTGTCAATGTCTCTGACATCTCTTCTGACATATCTGTTTTATACTCCTCAGTATTACACGTATAGCTTTCCCCGTTGAATCGTTACTTTCACCCTATACGCTATACTACGGCAGATTCTATTGCTGGATAATAGAGTTATATACAGAAAGAGGGCACACGTATGGTAAGGTTTGTGGTAGCGATTGGGTGAAGCATTGTCGCAAGGTGAGGAGTCGCAAGGTCGCGATGTCGCGGGGTCACACCGTTTGGTCTTAACTCGTCGTAAAGACTTTGGTCTTTCCCAAGCGGACAAAGACTAAGGGTCTGTCCAAGAATAACATAGATGATTTTAGACAGATTTACTCGGGTAACATCACGTAAATTAGCTATTTTATTTTTGGACAGACCCTAAGGCCATTGCAAAGAATAAAGTATCCAGTAGGGGCGGGCTTGCAGCCGCCCGTTCGCAGCGAGCCAAACGCGGGGCGGCTGTGAGGCCGCCCCTACGCATGATTTTGTTTGGCAAGCGCTGGCTACTTATTTCTTTGAAAGCGCCTAAAGTCTTTACGACCGAGCAAAACTTACATTACAGTCCACCAAAAAGCAAGAAGCCTTAACCGATTTCGATAGGGCTTCTATATCTATTCAGTTATCATACCGTGTTTAGCAAGCTATTGCGCTACCTAGTAGATCCCGGCGTAAATAAGGTACCCTATTTTTACCATGATGTACACGAGTAACGTGCCTGATTAACTGCCGTGGTATCTACGCCCAACTGTACTAGAAACACCACTTGTGGCGTCAACTTGGTACCGCTACGCATATTACTAGACACGACTGTGCTGGTTCAGGTAATCGCCAACTTCTTTTTCGGCGCGCTCCTTGGTATAGCCATAGCGCTCCTGCAACACGCCGACAAATTCGTCGTAATTGCCTTCGATACGAGCAACGTCATTATCAGTTAGCTCGCCCCACTGTTGTTTCACATTGCCCTTAAGTTGGTTCCATTTACCTTTTAAGATATCGCTGTTCATCTTGTTTCTCCTTGCTGAGATTTAGTGGCTGAGATTTATTGTCAATTACTTGAGTAATCGATCTTCTTGCATCGCCTTAGAGATAAAACCCTTAAAAGTCATCCATACTATCTCGTGTATTACCGGGCTTATTTGTATGACTTTTACATGGTTCGTCTAGCAGAGCGCACCCGCCGCCCAAGTTTGTAGCTTGGGGTGAGCGGTAGAAGATATAGGCCAAGTATAGCTATTTTTGTTGGGCCTGTATATAGGAAAAGATATAGCGGAGAGGTATAAAGCGTAGGCTATGACTTTGGGCGTCGTATATTGGTCTTCGGCAAACGCTTCTGCCTAAAAATGAAGCTGATAGACTTTATCTATGCGATTAAAGTGTGTCTTGATCTATACCTTTTTTCTATATCATCACATCTCTAAATATAGAGATCTACGCGCTAAACTAGGCAAGCTATGCTGAATGCTCTGCCTTTCCTTTTTATTCTTATCGATAGTTTGTTTAGAGGGCGGAACCACAAGTGACAATTGATTGAAAATTTGTCTGAAAGGTATAGCTGCATCTGGCAAAATCGGTATCACCGGCCATCGATTCGGTGTTGAATTGAAAATCAAGGAGCACAAAATGACACACGAAGTTCTCTATGAAGCAGGCAAACGCAAGAATAAATCAAACGGCACAAAAGTAGAGGATGCGGTAGAAGATGCGTCTACGCAACCAGCCCAGCCAATCGGCGGCGATATCAATGAAGCCGCCAATGAAACTGGTTGGGAAGAACAAATGTGGATGGATCAGACTGGCGTGTCCAGTGTGGAAACCACTGCACCTGCGCACATGCCCAGCGAACTACCGAGCGATCTCTTACCAGAGCCGTCGGACGCGTCAACGCTTGACAGTGTCAAAGCACAGGTTGGCAAAGTGGGCGAACAGGTAAAAACCGGTCTACAATCTCTCCTGGACACCCAACCGTTAATTGGTGCTGGTGGCGTTTTACAGGATGAACGCAATATCGAAGAATTGAAGCGCTGGTCATCGTTGATCGGCGGTGGTCTGCTGGCTTTGTTTGGCTTGCGCCGTTCACTGGGCAGCTTAACGCTCATGGGGCTAGGTGCTGGCCTGGTCTACTATGCGCTGACTGGCAAGCGCCTGCTGCCTGGCATCGCCACGCGCCGCCGTTCCAGCGCACCGCACACGGGGCGCACCGGCGCAACGTCGCTGGACAGCAATCGCCCGATCACAGTCAAAAATATTCTGGTCAAGGCCCCGCTCAAGGACGTTTACCAAGCGTGGGCTGATTTTGAAAACTTCCCGCACTTTATGCAACACATTCGCTCGGTGACCAAAAGTGGCGAACGTACCAGCCATTGGGTCATGGATGGGCCATTGCACAGCCGGCTAGAGTGGGACGCCGAGACCACCCGCTTGGAAGAGAACAAGCGTATTGCTTGGAGCAGCACAGGCGGCGACATTAAAACGAGTGGTCAGGTTAGTTTCAATGCCATGCCAGACAACCAGGTCGAAGTGACGGTGATGCTGCGTTACATACCGCCGGCGGGCATTGTCGGCGATATCTTCGCTGCCCTCTTTACCGATCCAGAGGGCAAATTGGCCGAAGATCTGCGTAATTTCAAACGCTATATTGAAAAGACCGAGTCTGCTGCCAAAGCCGCCGCGGCGCAATAACCATGTATGGATTTAGCCGCGAACTATTCAAATAAGAAATGGTTGCTTCCCATTGCTCTGCGTCTCCGGACGCGGAGCGCGGAATGAGAGCAGTCGGTTTCTTGAATGCCCTTGAATTCACTCATATAGTACGATAACCAGAAACCGGGGCTTGTGAAAACCTCGGTTTTTGATTATCCTATAGCCAGCTATCTTTCTAATATCTTGGATTTAGGCTATTCCAAGATGTAAACGAGCCACAATTCACGTAGGGGCACGAGGTGTGGCGGCAAGAGTGCTTCTGTACACCCATTGTTTTATCCCGCCACACCGCATGCCCGTACTGGATCATTATTTTTTGGGAATAACCTAAAGAGAGAAACTGATTGCTCCATTTATGGTCCACCAAAATCAAACCCAACACGGATATGCTATGGCAGCGCATTCGACGCACAGAGTTGACCATTCTCATGGCTGTTGCCTTGATTGTGGGGGGTGTTTGGCTTTTTGTTCAATTGGCCGATGAAGTAGTCGAGGGCTCGACCCATGTGATCGATGAACGGCTGCTGCTTGCCCTGCGCGATCCAGCCGATCCAACGGATCCGCTGGGGCCGCCTTGGGTAGAAGAAACCATGCGCGATTTTACAGCATTAGGCGGCGGTGCGATTCTCTTTTTGATCATAGCTAGCGTAGTGGGCTATTTGGCGATCCAGCGCAAATACCGCGCGGCTCTCTTGTTGGCGCTGGCGATCATCGGCGGCATGGTGCTGAGCCAGTTGCTAAAAAGCACCTTTGGTCGCCCCCGCCCCGATCTGGTTCCCCATGGTTCCTATGTCTATTTTACCAGCTTTCCCAGTGGGCATTCGATGATGTCCGCTGCCACCTATCTGACATTGGGCGCACTCCTGGCGCGTTTGCAGGAGCGGCGCCGCTTAAAAATCTATGTACTAGCGCTGGCCATGCTTATTACCCTCTTGGTCGGCATCAGCCGGATCTACCTGGGCGTCCACTGGCCGACCGATGTGCTGGCTGGCTGGACCGCCGGCGCAGTCTGGGCTGCACTTTGTGGGCTGATCATGTGGTGGCTACAGCGCAAGGGAGAAGTCGAAACCAGCGTAGAAGCAACCGACGAAATTACAGAAATTACAATAGGAGAAAAGCATGAATTTGATGATTCAAGGTAAAAATGTGCCCGCTTTGGGTTTTGGCACCTGGCAATTGCGCGGTGAAGATTGTGTGCGTGGCGTTGACCATGCGTTGTCCGTTGGCTATCGGCACATTGATACGGCGCAAGCCTATGGCAATGAAGCCGAAGTTGGGCGCGCGATTAAAAAATCTGGGGTGGCGCGTGACGATGTTTTCCTGGTTACCAAAGTGCGCCAACAGGATTTCCACCACGCGCGTGTGCTAGAAACCACCCAGGAAAGCCTCAAAAAGTTGGACGCGGGCTATATTGATCTGCTGCTCATGCACTGGCCCAATCCCGATATCCCGCTGGCAGAAACGCTGGGCGCAATGAATGAGCTACAGGCGAGTGGGCTGGTGCACCACATTGGGGTGAGCAACTTTTCGCCCACGCTGGTCGAAGAGGCGCAACGCTACGCCACGATCTTTTCTAATCAAGTGGAATATCACCCATACAAATCACAGACGGCGCTTGTGCAACAGGCCCAAAAAGAGGATTACCTCTTGGTCGCCTATAGCCCCTTGGATCGGGGCAAGGTGCAGGGTGATGCCGCGTTACAGGAAATTGGGCGCGCCCATGGCAAGTCGCCGGCGCAAGTGACCTTGCGTTGGCTCGTCCAGCAGGGGGTTTCTACCATTCCCAAAGCGGGCAGCGATCAACATAGGCAAGACAACTGGGATATTTTTGATTTTGAACTGAGTGACGAGGAGATGAAAGCCGTTTTCGCGCTCGGCAAATGAGCGGTCAAATACGCCTTTTGTCCACCGTGATCAAAGTTTTGATGGATTCACCGTAGGTCACGTTTGCAATGTGACAATCTGCCCAAGGCCACCACACCGCCCTAGCAAAGCCTTGCGGCGCTTGTACGGTTAAGAACCGTTTGCGCCCAATGGGCACCCGCCATTGGGCGCAAAGCCGGATGGTTTGGAGGAACGAGTCTGTCACGTTACAAACGTGACCTACAGAAACCTTCTTGCGCTTTTACACGCGTAAAGGGGTATCGCATTTGTACCTACTACGCCAACGTTAAATTTCATCACCTGCTGCGCTGAATTCATTCAGCGCCTGGGATAGGAAACGTGTTTAAACACGTTTGCCGTCTCAGGTGTTGAATTCATTCAACACGAATTTAACGTTGGCGTGCGATTCAGCCGGGAACGCCGCTAGGGATGGCGGCCTCCGTCGCTGGCCGCCATCCCTAGCGGCGTTCCCAGGGGTGAAAACCGATGTCTGAATAGTTCCTTGCATTTTCAATCAATCAGCCGCAACTGCGGTTTTGTTGAACAGAGTTGCAGCTGATTGATTCACCATTGATTCATCAAGGTCGTCCAGTTGGCGCGCAATTGATGGATCGCCACTTCTTTGTGCTTGGCTTCCACCTCGATCCAGGGTAGACGGGCATACGCCGTCGGCAAGGCGGTGATCAAGTCGCTATGGCTGCGGTCGCCAAAGTGTTCGCGGCCATTGGAAAGATGCACGACTTGCCAGCTAGGATCGGGCCAGGTGTGGCGGGCGGCCTCGATCATTTCTGCAATGCTTGCTGCTTCATAGCTATCGAGCTTTTCTTTGCAGATATGATGGTGCGCATCGAAGATCATGGGCACACCGGCGGCCTGGCAAACTTGTAAAATGGCCTGTGCGCTATAGGCATATTCATCGTTTTCCAGCCCCAGGCGCAAGCGCACCGCGTCCGGTAATTCCGCAATGACACTGGCCAACGCCGCGCCGCGCCCACCTTTGCCGCCATGAATCTCGATCAGTGCCCACGGCGACCGCGGCTGGCCGAGCAAGTCCATATACCAGCCCTGTGTTTCCAGCATTAAAATACTGTTGGCTACCACTTGGGGTGATTCCGAGCTGAGCACAATAAATTGATCGGGATGGACGACGATCCGAATGCCAACGTTGATCGCTCGCTGACCTGCTTGTAACAGCGCAGTGCTGAAAGTGCTGAGGACTTCTGCCCCAAGCGGTGTGTCGGCAAAGGGGAAAATGTTGGTTGGAAACCGGTAGAGGCGAATCCTGTGTTTGATACAAAAATCCAGCGCACCATTGAAGCGGGCAATATTCGCGGCATATAAAGTGCGCAGGCGTTCCACTTGCTCGGGCTCTGCGTATTGAAGCAGCCGCTTGCGCGTAATGGTGCGATAGCGCACCTGATCGCTGACGGTAATACAGACAAGGCCAAGCTGGGGCAGTTGGTCCGGTAAAGCGGGGGACAGGTATAGCGCACCGTTGGCTTCCAGAGACACGGAATTTTTACCCTTTGCATGCCTGCTGACTGGCCGGCTCATCTGTCAAGGATGACATGAGGAATAAAACTGTAGTAGACCTAATTACGATTTAATTTTGTGCATTTGTAGGTGCGGTTTGTAACCGCACAAAGCTGGCTTCACCCTAGTAAAGACTTTAGTCTTTCCATTTTGTGCATTTGTAGGTGCGGCTTGCAGCCGCCCGTTCGCAGCGAGCCAAACGCGGGGCGGCTGCGCGGCCGCCCCTACACATGATTTTGTTTGGCAAGCGCTGGATACTTATTGCTTTGAAAGCGCCTAAGTAAGACAGTCGTTCAGTAGGACAGTGAGTCAGTAGCTGTCCTACTGTCCTACTGTCCTACTGTCTCACTGTCTCACTGGACTACCATTGGTCTATTTACGCCGTCGTGTACTAGTACGGACGCACTTATTTATTCTCTCAGTCACTCGGTTGTCTTGGTGTTGATCTTTTTGGGCCAAGTGAAACGGAAGGTTGTCCCCTTGCCTTCAATCGATTCGACGCTGATTGTCCCATTGCGATACTCTACGGCACGCTTGACAATCGCCAGCCCCATCCCGCTGCTCTCCAACTCATCGCGCGGGCGCAACGTTTGGAACATGCCAAAGATGCGTTCATGATATTGGGGTTCGATACCGGGCCCATTATCGCTGACGACAAATTCAACAAAGTCACCCCGATCCTGGGCGCTGATCTGCACGACGCCCCGTGCGGGCTGATGGTGGTGTTTGATCGCATTGCCGATAAGGTTGCGGAAGATCATCTCTAGCGGTGTGCGCTGCGTGAGCAGAACGGGCATTTCACCCAGCGTACCTACCTGCAAACCAGTGGGCGGTGCCAAAAGATAGATCATGTCCTGAATCAATGCATCGATCTTTACCTCTTCCACTACCCCATCGCGGCGACCGATGCGCGAATAGGTGAGTAGATCGTCCAGGAGTCGTTCCATGCGCAGCGCACGCCCGCGCAATTTTCCCAAGTGTTCTAGCGATGGCGTGGGCAGGTGCGCACCGGCATCTTCGGCAATCCAGCCAGCCAGATTGACGATGGCACGCAGCGGCGCTTTTAGATCGTGCGAGGCCACATAGGCAAATTCATCCAGTTCTCGGTTGCTCCGTTCGAGCTCCGCCGTGCGCTCTGCGACGCGCTGTTCCAGCGAAGCTGTGAGATCGCGTAGTGCTTCTTCCACCTGTTTACGCGCGGTAATATCGACAAAGACGCCCAAACAGCCACGTACCTTGCTCTCCTCGTCGTGCAGCGGTACGGCATATTCATAGAGGTTCGTCACCCCCCCATCGGTGTAGACAATGTCCAGTTCGACATTGTAAACCGCCGCATCATGCTGTGTCGCATATTGCATGGGCAACTCATGGGGCGGCACCTCTTGCCCCTGGCGCATGACACGAAAGGGCAACGCGCTATCGGGATGATTTTTGGAAGCATTGGCCGTCGGCGTAATGCCCAACATCTTGGCCCCGGCGGGGTTGCTGGTAATCACCTCGCAGAGCGGGTCATGTGCAACAAAGATGCCGATTGGTGCCACATCTAACAGCGTTTGCAATTCGTCCAGGCGGCGCTTCAGGTCACGGTTGAGCCGGCGAATCTCTTCCTCGGCTTGCTTGCGTGCGGTGACATCGTTGAGCGCACCGGTTAGGCGGGTTGCGCGTCCAGTTTCATCGACAGTCACCTGGCTGTGAACCTCTAGCCAACGCAGCGATCCATCGGGTCGATAGATCCGATATTCGTAGTCATAAGATTCGCCATGGTCAACGGCGCGCCGCAAGCTTTCATCCACCATGGCGCGATCGTCGGGATGAATACGCGCCAGCCACATGGGGCGGGTCAATTTTTCATTGGGCGTAAAGCCGCCGATCTGGCGATAGATGTTAGAGAAAGTGGCATTGTGCGTTTGCAGATCATAATCATAGATGCCAATGCCGCTGGCTTCGGTTGCCAGTCGCAGTCGTTCCTCGCTGACACTCAATTGTTGCTCGCGCTGTTGCACGGCACGGTGGAGTTGGGCATTGGCAATCGCGGCGGCTGCGTTCCGGGCCAACTCTTCGGCCATCGCCAAGTCGTCGGCATCAAAGAAACGGCCATCCTGCGTGGACACAAAGGTGATCGCGCCGAGCACACGATCATGGGTTTGTAATGGCGTTATCATCAGGGAGCGATAGCCGATCGTGCGCAGCAACTGGAGTTCCTCTGCGTTTTTGGCTGCCGCTTCGAACATGGCGTCGGTGATTTCGGCATAGAACTCGGACTGGCCTGTGCGTATGACCGCGGGCACGCCATTCGGGGCATCGAGGGTCACGGGATAGTGTTGCCGCAGTTCCTCGGCCCATTGGATCTTGGCTGGATCGACGTGGGCAATCGCCGCCGCCTCGATTGAACCGTCAGCTTGCAATAGATCGATGGCACACCAGTCGGCAATGCCGGGCACAGCTGTGAGCGCCATATTTTGCAGCGTCACCGTGTAGTCCAGCGAACTGGCGAGAATCTTGCTCGCTTCGGCCAGGAAACGCAGGCGCTCTTCGGCCTGCTTGCGCGCCGTGATATCGAGGATAGTCACCAACACGCGGTCGGGTTCGGTATCGGGTTCGGGAAAGGTGACCGTGAACAAGGCATGGAAGCGTTCGCCTTGTAGCGTCTGGAGGGTGGTTTCCGCTTCGTAATAGGATCGCCCTTCGGCCAGCGTTATCAACTCTTCGCGAAAGATGGGCATTGTCTCTGGCACAAAGATGTGTTCGAGCGAAGTGAGGAGTTCCGCTTTGCTTTTGGCCCCGAAGAGGGTGAGTGTCTGACGATTGACATCGCGAATGTGGACCAGCGCAGCCGCTTCTGTCACTACTGCGGGGTGGGCAGTCAGGTGGGCGCGCAGATCGGGTATACCCTGTGCCTTCAGGTCGTGGATCAGGGCTTTGACCTCGGTAAAGTCTTCTTCCCAGATCGAGACGCCCGCACTTTCAAAGATTTGGCGATAGCGACGTTCTTGGGCGCGCAGTGCGACTTCGGCACGACGCCGGATAATCGCTGCGGCCAAGGTGTTGGCAACGGCCTGGAGGAAATCCACATCATAGGGGGCAAAGCTGCGCGGCTCTTGGCTGTGGACGCTCAGGACGCCGTATGGCCCTGGGATGCCGGGGATCACGACGCTGATGCCGCTGAGCACCCCATGCTCGCTGAGTAGCGCCGGGGGGCGAAAGCGGGGCTCGGTGCGTAGATCGCGTACGACCACCGGTGCCTTGGCCAGCAAGGTATAGCCAGCCTGTGTTTCGGTGTCGGCTAGCACCGTGGTCTGGCCGACAATCTCTGGGTGCCAACCGACGCCCGCCGTGAGCAGCAAGGTGTTGTCGCCCGGTTGCAGTTCCAACACCTTGCAGAATTCCATCCCCAACACGGTGGCAACCTGCTGAGTCGCCGAAGCCAGCAACTGGGCCAGATCCTTGGTTTCCAAGGCTTCACGCCCCAACGCGGCCAGGGTCTGCTGTTGCACACGCTGGCGTTCCTCGGCTTCGGCACGCTTGAGATCGCTAATGTCAATAAAGGTGAGGACCAGCCCATCGTTTTTCCCGCTCACTGTGCGATAGGGCAAGACGCGCAGAATGTACCAATGACCTTCCTGGCTCTGCACCGTTTCCTCGATGCGTTCCCCCGTATCGCGCACATGGGTGGCCAGTTGGGTGAGGGCCGTATGGCGGATACGAGTGGTGACATGGGAAAAGGGGCGACCAATATCACTCTCGATCAAGTTGAAAAGTTCCAAGGCCCGCGGGGTAAAGCGTTTGATCTGCAACGCATCATTCAAAAAGACGACACCTACATCGGTGGAAGAGATCAGGTTGAGCAGGTCGCTGTTGAGGCGATACAATTCGTCGATCTTCTGTTTCATCTCACCATTCACGGTGATGAGCTCCTCGTTCATCGACTGTAGCTCTTCCTTGCTCGTTTCCAGTTCTTCGGTTGTCGATTTGAGTTCTTCGTTGATCGATTGCAACTCTTCGTTAGAGGTCTTCAACTCCTGATTGGCGATTTCATGGTCTTCGATAATCGTTTGCAGGCGCTCACGCGTACGTAACAATTCTTCTTCCATGCGTTCGACCAGGGATAGATCGGACTCGGCCAAGCCATCGGTCGATAGATCGGTAAAGGTTGTTCCTTCGCGCGCGACGAAGACAACTTCGGCATACTCCTTGGGGAAGCCGGCTTCGAGCACCGGCCCAACATGGAGTTGGATCAGATGCTGCTCGCCGTCGATCTCCACGCCCAACAAGCGCGAGACCGTCCGCTCACTTTTATTGAACGCCTGATAGAGCGCCGCCCGCAGATCAAGGCGCAGGTCGGGCAAGACCTTTTGCAAAACATTCTGTGTAATCGCGCCCTCACGTTCTTGCAGGTAGCGATCGGCGCCGCCAAAGAGGTGCGTAATGTCGTAGTTTTTATTGATGAGCATACGCGGCGGCGTGTAGTGGCGTAAGGTCCAGAGCAGATAGATCTCTTCGATGGTGCGCGGCTTGGCCGCTTGGCGCGCGCGGTCGCGTTCGGTGGCGCGGCCACCCAGCGTTGCCAGTGCCGTCGAGGGCAGACGCCGATGGGGCAGGCTGATCTGTTCGCGGCGCTGATAAAGATGACAATGCTTGTTCAGCACCGCAAAGAGTTCGGCGGCCGAATCGGTCGATTCGGAGCTGCCCAGGAAAAGATATCCCGTGGGATTCAGCGCGTAGTGAAAGATGTCAAAAACTTTTTCCTGCGTATCACGGTTAAAATAGATCAGCACGTTGCGGCAACAGATCAGATCCAGCCGCGAAAAGGGTGGATCTTTGAGCAGGTCATGGACAGCAAAGAGCACCATCTCGCGGATTTCGGGTTTAATTTGGTAGTGATCGTCTGCTTTTACCAAGAACTGTTGTAAACGCTGCGGCCCAATATCTTTGGCAGCCGTCGCAGGATAGATCCCGCGCCGTGCAACGGCAATGGCCTCTTCGTCGAGATCCGTGGCAAAGACTTGGATGCGGGGCGGGTCGTCGGTCATCAGGGCGGCGCGCTCGGTCAATTGCATGGCCACCGAATAGGCTTCTTCGCCAGTGGCACAACCGGCAATCCAGACGCGCACCGTGTCGTTGCGCCCCTTACCTGCAAAAATTTGGGGCAGACAATCTTCTTGGAGCATGGTATAGGCATCTGGATCGCGAAAGAAACTGGTGACCGAGACCAGACAATCTTTGAAGAGCGCCACGGTTTCTTCTGGATTGGTGCGCAGTATTTCCAGATATTGGGCTAGGTTGTGAAAGCCACGCATCTGCATACGCCGGGCAATGCGGCGCTGTAGCGTAGACATTTTATAATGACTCAAATCACGCCCGGTATGGGTGTTGATCTGGGCGAGAATGGCCGTGAAGAGTTCGGCTAGCGTTGGGTCCTGTTCGGCGTTTGTGGCGGTGTTTACATCAGCTAGATCACCGCGGGCGCGTACCAAATGGCGCGCCAATGCGGGTATCGGGGCCACCAGATCCGCAATCTGTGTGGCGGCGGCACGGCGCGGCAAAGCGGGGTGGGCCGCGCTGTCGGGATCCTGCACCAAGATCAGGCCATTGTGCGCCTTCATTTGCCGCAGACCAGTAACACTATCTTTGCCCGTGCCCGAGAGCACAATCGCCACTGCTTTTTCACGTTGCGTTGTGGCCAGCGACACCAGAAATGTATCCAGCAAGTTGGCGGCTGACATACGCGCCGCATGTTGCAGACGTAGGACACCGCCCTCTAGCGTCAGATAGACGCCATGCGGCGCAATGTAGACATGATCCGGCTGAAGGATTGCGCCATCGGCTGCCGTTACCACCGGCATATCTGTGCACGCAATGATGGCGGCGCGCAGCGCATTGATATGGCGCGCCGCCAAGCGCGTCACCACCATAAACGCGATGCCCGCTTCGTGGGATACATTGCGAAAGAAGGTTTCCAGTGCTTGCCGGCTACCGGCTGAGCCGATGAGACCTACAACAGGGAAGTCCAATATGGCTGCCTGATGGACAGGACCGGGGGACGGCGCATTGCTGCCAACGTGTGGTGTTTCATGCGCTTTTGAATCTGTCATGGCTCCGATTGCCTTTGTTTTTCATGAGCATGTGAATGATTTATAAACCCTTGTTCGCTTTGAAAACCAGCTTTGGAGCGGAGCAGCGATAGCAATTTCCAAAGCAAACCGAGGATTGCTTGCATGGTTACGCGTTGATTGATACCGTCGGTTACCCAAGGCCAGCCTAAAGGTGGCTTCGGCGTGAGCCGGGGCCCTTGGGCGCGAACAGCTTTAGCCCAGGGTGGATAGCAGCGTTCCCGTTTGCCTCTCCGCCAACAAAAAATCTGGGTAAAGAGTCGGTTACCCAAGGCCAGCGGTCTTGCAAAAACAGGAATATATTACCACACCTTCGTATTATTTGTGACAAGCCTTCTATTCTGGGGTGCATTTCAGTTTTTGGGCAGTGTGGCGGGGAAGCGCGGGGTGCCTGAATCGTTACGGTAAATTCGTGTTGAATGAATTCAACACCTGCGACGGGAAACGTGTTTAAACACGTTTCCTATCCTAGGCTCTGAATTCATTCAGAGCAGCAGGTGATGAAATAGGACTTACGCAAATTGATTGCGCCATCAGAGAGCTTTAGGGTCTACCAGACCCTAAAGCTCTGGCCAGTGCGTAAGTTCTGTGAAATTTAACGTTGGCGTAATAGTTACAATTTACCCTCAAATTGCAATGCACCCGCTATTCTGTGTATCGATCACAACTTGTTTGACACTAGCGGAGCGACAACCGTTACATGGCTCGGCTATCCTTCCAAGGCAAAGCCAATTTTTATCGTTACTTGCCACATAGCTACTTTGCCATCTTCAATGGCACCGCGTGTTTCAACAACCTCGAACCAGCGCATATTGCGGACAGATTTGGCGGCTTTACTGACGGCATTGTTGATCGCCCCTTCAACACCCTGGGCAGAGGTGCCGGTTAACTCGATGAGTTTGTACACATGTTCTTCCATGCTACTTCCTTTCTGCAAAATTGATGGGCTTGGGCACAGTGACGTTCGGCATAGCGTGTAGCATAACCTTTCCGCGTGGCGGAAAGACTCGATCAAGGTATAGAAAAAAGATATAGCCGCGGCTATATCTATGTACCGATTATCTGCTCCACGCGAAAGACCCGCCCTGCCGCGCGCAGATAGCCGTAGGCGATCCGGCAAGGGGTGCCGGCCCAAGCTTCAATTCGCCCAGGGGCGGGATGGTTACTAAACCTTCCAGGAAGCTTAAAGCTTCCTGGAAGGTAGTTGGACATAGCCGCAAAAGTGACCGGCACGCCCCACCCTAATCTCCACCCCACACAAAATCGCGCATCGCCATCCTACACCAAATATGGTATGATGCAGGAGCCATCGATCAATGCTATTTCTCTGCATATCAAGGAGGAACCAATGGGTGCAGACCTGGAACACCTGCGCGAGCGGGCGCGCTTTATCCGTACGGAAACGGTGCGGTTGATTGAAATTGCCAAAAGTGGTCACTACACGTCGGTCTTTTCGGCGGCGGAGATTATGGCCACGCTCTACTATCATACAATGCGCATCACCGATGATCCCACGTGGCCCGATCGCGACCGCTTTATTATGTCCAAAGGGCACTGCGCCGTGGGCATCTACCCGGTACTGGCCGACAAAGGTTATTTCCCCACGGCCTGGCTCGACAACTATGCGCGCATCGGCTCGCCACTGGGCGATCACCCGGATATGAAAAAGGTGCCTGGGATCGACTTTAGCTCGGGTTCGCTGGGCCACGGCCTGTCGATTGGCATGGGCATGGCGTTGGGGTTGAAGACGAGCAAATCACCTGGGCGCGCCTTTGTCCTGCTGGGCGATGGCGAATTGAATGAAGGGCAGATCTGGGAAGCCGCGCAAGCCGCACCCCATTTCAAGCTGGGCAACTTGATCGGCATTATCGACCGCAACCAAATGGGGTTGGATGGCATGACCGAGGAGACCATGCAGATCGAGCCGCTGGCCGACAAGTGGCGCGCCTTTAATTGGGAAGTCCACGAAGTCGATGGCCATGATCTGGCCGCGCTGGTGGCGCTCTTTGACAGCTTGCCCGCCAATGGCACCAAGCCGCACATGATCATTGCCAACACGATCAAGGGCAAGGGCATCCAGTGGATGGAGAGCTCGCGCGTCTGGCACTTGGGCTATCTGTCTGGGGTGGATGCACAGCGGGCAATTACAGACATTAACGAATATCAATGGCCTGCGTAACGATGCCCGAAGTATCGCGCTTTCAAGGAATCATTATTACTATGTATCATGCGGATCCAGAGCGGCATCCGGTGGCACACTTTCATGCTCGGTATGGAGAATACCAAGCAAGTTTTATGATTGATCCGCCCGCTTTATTAGCCGGGGTTATGCCACGCAGACAACTTCAAATGATCTTAGGGTGGGCCGAACTACGCAATACAGATCTGCAACAAAATTGGCGTAAACTTCTGGAGCAAGTGTTAATCGATAAGATTGAAGGATTACGGTAGGAGGAGCGGATGACTACAGAATTAGGCATCTATTATAGTGTAACAACGCTTGAGATTGTTGGGCCCTATACACTCTGTTTAACATTTGATGATGGGCATCAGGAAGTCATCGACTTTAAGCCCTTCCTTGATGGCCCGCTTTTTGAACCGTTGCGCGAAATAGCCTTGTTTAATCAAGTACGACTGAATCAAGACACGGGCACAATTGAGTGGCCCACCGGCGCAGATTTTAATCCGGTTGTCTTGCATGATTGGCCGACCTATCAAGACAAAATCATGGCAAGTCATCGCCAACGCCAGACAGCCAACGTCAGATAATCGTTGTAATAAATAGGAAAAGTGAACTATGACTGTTGATATCCATTCTGCCGGCATCGAGATGCAAGACAAAGAGTCCTGGCACCTGGGCATGTTGCGCACACAGGCCCATTCGGCGATTGCCGCACGCGTATTGACCGAGCTGGCCGACCGGGACCCGCGCATCTGCGTGCTCACCGCCGACCTGGGCTTTAGCAACCGAACCATCGAATTCTCATACCGTCACCCCGATCGCTTCTTCAATGTGGGCATCGCCGAGCAAAATATGGTGAGCGTGGCCGCG
The DNA here is from genome assembly GCA_034437715.1 of Caldilineaceae bacterium. GTDB lineage: Bacteria > Chloroflexota > Anaerolineae > Caldilineales > Caldilineaceae > JAHBVH01. The sequence goes on along the minus strand of DAOTTR010000015.1, from coordinate 20,510 downwards.
GGCCTAGCGACCACAGGCATGATTCCCTATGTCGCCACCTTTGCCTCGTTTCTCGGCTTGCTCTGCTGTGAACATATTCGCACCGACTGTGCCTATCCCAACCTGCCCGTGCGCCTGATCGGCCACCACGCTGGCATCTCGTTGGGCTACTATGGCACGTCGCACCACGCCACCGAAGACATTGGCATTATGCGCTCAATTGCCAACCTCAAGATCGTCTGTCCCGCCGATGCCTATAGTCTGGAACAGGCCTTGCGCCAGACGGTGGATGTCGAGGGACCCATTTATTTTCGCCTGGGCCGCGGGCGCGAGTCGGATGTCTACCAAGCGGGCGAACCGTGGGAATATGGCAAGGTGAATGTGTTGCGCAAGGGCAGCGACGCCGTGATCTTTGCCAATGGCATTATGGTTTCGTCGGCGCGCCAGGCCGCCGAGACGCTGGCCGGCGAAGGCATTGACCTAACCGTGGCCGACCTGCACACGATCCAGCCCTTTGATGTCGAGGGGGTGCTGTCGCTAATTGAGGAATCCAAAACGGTCTTTGTGGCCGAGGAGCACAACACGCGCAGCGGGGTGGCCACCGCCATTGCTGATGCGATTGTCGATAATCAGGTCTATGGTGTTAAACTGGTGCGCATCGGCTTTCCGCCCGACGAATATTCGGCGATTGCCGCGCCCTATCCGCTCTATCAGCACTATGGCTTGGACGCCGGCGGTGTGGCCGAACGGGTGCGCAAGGCGTTGGACAAATGAAACCCAAAATCATTCTCGATCCAGCCTTTCGCCGGATCAACGAAATCTTTGATCCGGCTGACCTTGCTCGGCTATATGCACTGGCCGATGTGATCTGGGGGCAGGATGAACCGATGCCGCCGGAAGCATTGGATGATGCGCGCGCTGACGCATTTGCGATTGTCACCGGGCGCTGGCGATATGGCGATCTGGCGACCATGCCCAACTTGCGCGCGATTCTGGAGGTGGGTGGACGGCATCCTAGCCCGCAGGTGTTGGACTATCCAACCTGCTTTGCGCGCGGTATTCGTGTGCTGGGTTGTGCGCCAGCCTTTGGCCCTATGGTGGCAGAGCTGGCCTTGGGCATGGCCCTGGCCGCGGCACGCCAGATTGTGCATAATCATGTGCGCTTCACCCAGGGGACAGAGCAATGGCTACATGCAGGCAACGTCGATTCGTTTACCCTCTATGGGCAAACGGTGGGCTTCATCGGCTTTGGCGGGCTGGCGCGCGCACTGAAACCCTTGTTGGCACCCTTTGGTTGCCCAATCCTGGCCTATGATCCCTGGTTGCCACAGCCCTATCTGGCGCGTCAAGGGGTTACGCCGGTTGATTTGGATACTCTGCTGCAAACGGCCAAGTTCATCTTTGTGCTGGCGATTCCTTCGTTGGAAAACACGGCATTGTTGGATCGCGAACGGCTTGTGCAGATTCAACCCAATGCCGTGTTGGTGCTCATCAGCCGGTCGCATCTGGTGGACTTTGACGCGTTAACCGAGTTGTTGATCGCAGGCCGCTTTCGTGCCGCAATCGATGTCTTTCCGCAAGAACCGTTGCCGCTCGATCACCCGATTCGCCAAGCGCCCAATGTGATCCTGTCCGCGCACCTGGCGGGCAGCGTGCCCAAAGAGATGCACACCATTGGGCGCATGGTCGTCAATGATCTAGAGGCCATGTTCAATGGCTTGCCACCCCTAGAAATGCAGGTGGCCCAGCCCGAAATTGTTTATCGCCTGGGGTAGACAATGTGTAGTTGTAGAAATCAAGGAGGTTATCATGCAAAAACGAAAGGGCATGAATAAACATCAGAAGGCGGCGTTCCGCCCCGGCGAACATCGCACTCGCACACCCCAGATTGAAACATTGCTGGCACTGGCTTGTAGCTATGATCCAGCCGAGCGACAGGCGGCAGCGCAAAATCTTTGCCCGTGCCATGTGCGCCGCCGGATTGATGATGTCTGGCAGGCACTCTATCGCCTGATGGAAGATCCCGATGTGCGCGTGCGCCGCACCGCATGGCACACAGTGGAAGATGGCGGGCGACCGAATGATCCGGCCTTTGAACAGATCCTGGCACGCGCACGCATGCGCGAAAGCGATCCCCAAGTCTGCCGGTTTATCGAACAATTTGCCAGCGCACAAGTCACCCAAGAAGAAATTGCCCTGGCACGCGCTGCGGCACCCCGCTTTCCCATGCGTGGTCGCTGTGATTTTTGTGGCACAGAGCCTGTCGCCGTGCGCCGCGATTTTGAAACCGAGATTGTTGCCTTGGGCCAAACACGGCGTCTCGCATACATTTGTGCCAAGTGTGAGCAGGTTATTTGACCAAATTGAAATTCGGTTTTCACTCCTGGGAGCGCGCCTTGGGGGTTCCCGATCCTGGTGGCAAGCGTATTGCTGCCACCAGGATGGTGGCGTTCCCAGGGAGGCCCAGGGCGTGATGTAACCGCTATGTGTAAGTATCTTCTGCGAATGCTCATGCGTATATCATAGAGATTATGCCGATTTGTTATTTGGGCAACAAAACCAGGTGCAATTGTTCTGGTAGGTGCGGTTTGTAACCGCACAAGTCGGCATCGACCGCGATTATGCGGTTACAAACCGCACCTACGAATGCGCAAAATTAAATCAAAATAAGGTCTAAGGCGCTTGCAAAGCAATAAGTATCCAGCGCTTGCCCAACAAAATCATGCGTAGGGGCGGCGGCAAGCCGCCCCTACTGGATACTTATTGCTTTCTACTGTCCTAATAGAAGCAGAAACTGCCCACGGTGTGGCACGCGCCCATATATCACTTCGCTTGCGCGATTGCCCTAAATCGCATACAATGGCGGCTTGCTAAAGGAATTTTAACATTCGTTCCATTCGTCCCATTTGTGTAAGTTTCATTTACAAATTAACTCACAAAGGAAAAATGCATGATCCTGTCAAAGATTGTCCATCATGGACGTGCAACCCTATCTCTGTTTTCGCTGATCACACTTTTGCTCTTGCTTGGCTGTCAGCCGATCCAAGCGCCGATGGCTGATGCCAGCGCAACACCGGTAGCGGAGCCAACCCAAGTCGCCGAGGAACCAGCATTGGCCCCCGTGATGCTGCGCATCCCCGATCTGGTATTGGAATTGCCCATTACCGAAATGGGCTGGGTGGTCACGGAAGCCAATGGTCAGCGTACCACAGAGTGGATTGTTCCCCTTGAGACCGTTGGCTGGCATGTCAACAGCGCTGGCGCTGGTGGCATCGGCAACACGATTCTCTCCGGTCACCAAGCTACGGGCGCAGCCGTCTTTGCCCCACTTGCGCTGGGCGATATTGTGGTCGGCCAGGAACTACAATTGGTTGACGCCGCGGGTGCTGTCTTTGTCTACACCGTGAACGAAATCAGCGAGCCAATTGCGATTGTCGGTGCGACCGAAGAAGACAATGCGCTGGCGCAAACCTATGTTGCCCCCACAGATAGGGCACAAGTAACCTTAGTGACAGGTTGGCCCGACTTTACCACCACTCATCGTATTTTTGCCGTTGCTGAATATGTGGGGCCAGGTGAGTAACCATGACGCACCCGGGCGATGTTTGCGGCTTGATCTGCTCAGTGATCGTGCCAGTCTATAATGGCGTTGCAACCATTGAAAATTGTCTGAATGCTCTCGCTACACAGACAACGCCCCTAGCACAATATGAAGTCATTGTCGTTGATGATGGGTCTACCGATGAGACCAACGCGCTTGTCGCGCGTTGGATCGCAGCGCATCCGCAAGTGCAAGCACAGCTTGTAGGGCAAGCGAATGCGGGTCCTTCTGCTGCGCGTAATCATGGTGCCCGTGTGGCATGTGCTGAGCTACTGCTTTTCACCGATGCCGACTGCGCCCCCATGCCAACCTGGATCGCGGCCATGGTGGCTGCCTTTGCGAATCCCGATGTGGTGGGGGTCAAAGGCGCATACCTCACAAATCGAACGGCCTTTGTTCCGCGTTTTGTCCAGATTGAGTATGAAGACCGCTATGATCGAATGCGGAGCCAGCCCAAGATCGACTTTATCGACACCTATTCGGCTGGCTACAGACGCGCTGTGTTTTTAGCGAATGGCGGTTTTGATACGACCTTTACCACGGCATCGGTTGAAGACCAAGAGTTCAGTTTTCGTTTGGCCGAGAAAGGCTATGATCTGCGATTTGTGCCCGGCGCACAGGTCTACCACGCACACGACAAAGATGTTTGGGATTACGCTCGGCGCAAATATTTTATCGGCTATTGGAAAGCACTCTTAACCCGCTGGCACCCAGAACGCATGGTGCATGATAGCCATACACCGCAAGTGTTAAAAATCCAAATCATGTTAATTGCCGGCATCATCGGTCTATTACCTTTGGCGTTAGGCGGGGTCGTGTGGCCGTTGCTGAATTGGGTTTGGTTGCTCGTGGTTGGCCTTATCTTTGTTTTTATCGGTACGGCCCTGCCTTTTCTGCGGAAGGCGGCCCGTACATCCATGACGATTGCCTTTTTGGGTGTGGGCATGGTATTTATTCGAGCCATGGCGTTGGGAAGTGGCTTTTTTATGGGCACCATCCATTTTGTTGGCGTTCCATCCGAGCTCCGCCAACCAATGATCCCCGGCTGGAAACGCTTGATCAAGCGCACCGTTGACATTGTCGGCGCCCTTGTTGGTCTGCTCATCTCCGCCCCCATAATTGCCGTTGCCGCCATTGCCATCAAGTTAGATTCACCTGGCTCAGTCTTTTACTGGCAGGTGCGCATCGGTGAATATGGTCGCCCATTTCGCATTGTCAAACTACGTAGTATGGTTCGTGATGCTGAACAACAGTTGCCAAAGTTAATTGATTTAACACAACTGCCAGAACCCGTCTACAAGCTACCCAACGATCCGCGTGTGACGCGCGTGGGCCGCGTCTTGCGGCGCTCCAGTATTGATGAGGTCCCGCAATTTTATAATGTGTTGATCGGCGAGATGAGTTTGGTTGGCCCGCGGCCAGAAGATGCCAAAATCGTGGAATTATACCAGGATTACCAACGCCGACGGCTGGCCGTTAAACCAGGCATGACTGGGCCGATGCAGGTAAGTGGGCGTGGCAACCTCTCTTTGACCGAACGCCTGCAACTCGAATTGGAATACATTGATAGTTATAGTCTACGCCGTGATTTTAGTATCATCTTCCGTACATTGCCAGCCATCATCGGTGGCGACGGCGCTTATTAATTTAATTGGAGATTGATTGATGAATTACCTGACTGACTCCTACATGCACCTACGCCGGTTGGCGCAACGTTACTGGATCGGTATCGTAGGCATTACCTTTGCACTCTTGTTGATAAGCCAGGGAAGTTCTATCTATGCGGCACCCGATCAGCAAACCGTGCCGCCACCGACCCCCACGCAGGAACCTGGGCCGGTGGGCACCGCGACATCGGTACCCGATGATGACGACGATGATGACAATAATCAGCCATCACCAACCGCCACATCGCCCGCGCTGGCACAGCCAACGGCGGAGCAGCCAACACCAGTACAACCAGCCCCCGCTGAACCGACCTCGACCCCTGTGGCCGGCAGCTTGACTGGTCTGGTTTCCGTTGCGCGGCTCAATGTGCGTCAAGGCCCTGGCACAAATTTCAACCCCATTGGCACCGCTTTGATCGGTCAAAGTGTCACGATCCTCAGCCGTAACGAGGTAGGCGATTGGTGGCGCATCTGCTGTGTCGATGGCACGAATCAAGAAGGGTGGGTGGCCGCGCAATTTATTCAACCTAATTTCGATCTAGGCCAAGCCGCGACTTTAATTCCAATCGAAGGTACACTGCCCGAAGCGCCAACCCCCACGCCAACGGTCGATCCGAGCACGGTACCGACCACCACCGTGCCCAGTGCTGTGCTGGAACTACAAATCCAACAAGCGCCACTCTATACCTGGCAGGGGCAAACCCTCACATTAGAATATCAAGTGAGTAACACTGGGGAGACGGCAGCCACCGGCGTTGAATTGCGCAATGAGTTGCCGGTCGAATTAACTTTTGTGGGTATGCCGGGCATCGCGGCCAGCCAGGTGATGACTGAGGCCACCGAGACGGGGCGCACTGTAGTGATCTTTGGCTGGCCAGCAATCGAAGCCGGCGCGACGGTGACTGCCAATCTGCAAGTGCAAGTCTCGGCAGAGATGCCCGCGGGCGCAGTAGTTGATAATCTAGCCGTGGTCATCGCCGAGGGTGCCGCGCCAGTCACCTCTGGCATCAGCATTGGTGTGCCGCCCGCGACCTTGCCAGATTTTCGCTAATTGCCCTGTCATCAATCAATCGACATAAGCTATTACATACGCTATTGCTGTGCAACCAATGAAACAAACTGCCCCGTGGAACAGTTGGCTGGTACCCCTGATCGCCACGGGGCTTGCTTTTCTTCTTTACCTCTTGAGCGCGCCCCCAGGGTTGACTTGGGCACACTTTGGCCCCGATGGTGCCGAGTTGCTGGCCGCGGCTGTCAGCAACGGCGTGCCCCATCCGCCTGGTTATCCACTCTATATTCTGTTGCTGCAAGCATGGTTGCGCGTAGCCGGTTGGGTAGCCCAAGGCGACAATCTGGCGTGGTATGGCAATCTGCTTAGTTGCCTTTTGGCCGCGGCCAGTGTAGGGGTGACGGTGCAGGTCGCCATGCGCTTGGTTGTCAAGACCCATTGGCCCTGGCTGTGGGCTGGCTTGATCGGCATGGCCTGGGCCGTTGCCCCGCTGCCGTGGGAGCAAGCCATCATCACCGAGGTCTATGCGCTGCACATGTTGCTGGTGGCGCTCTTGGGCTGGGCGCTTTTTGTGCAGCCGACACGTCGCTGGTGGCTGGCCGGGGTGATTGCACTGGTGATTGCGCTGGGGGTAGCGCATCATCTCACCTTTTTCCTGTTGCTGCCGGCGGTGCTCTACTATCGCTGGCATACCGCCGGCGGTGGCTGGCGACCTTTGTTACAGACCACCCTCTTGATGGTGCTGGGCGTTGCGGCAGGGCTTGCCTTCTACATACGCATTCCCATGGCCGCGGCCATGCAACCACCTTCGCCGATCAACTGGGGCTATGCCGATGATTGGGAAGGCTTCTGGTGGCTGGTCAGTGGCGCAGCCTATCGCGCCTATCTCTTTAGCGCCCCTTCATCGACCATCCTCAGCCGCGTGGCCGCGTGGTCGAATGTGATCACCACCCAATACACGCCCGTTGGATTGGCGATTGCCCTGTTGGGTCTCTCCCATTGGGATCGCCAGCGGAGTGAGCTGCGTAATTTTAGCCTGCTCTGGCTGCTCCCCGTCAGCGTCTATTCGATCAACTACTACACGCGCGACAGCGAGATCTATCTGTTGCCGGTGGTCTGGCTGGTGGCGCTTTGGCTGGGCGTGGGCTTTGCGGCGATGATCGAGTGGTTCGCCGCAGATGGCAATCGATTTCTGCAACGGTTGCGCCCCGGTGCCAACGCCTGGTCGGTAGACCGCTTTGCCAAATGGCTGGCGGTTGTGACCCTCGTTGGGCTGGTAGGGATTACGCTGTGGCGCTGGCCGGCACAGTCGCTACGCCAAGATCGCGCGGCAGAAACCTTTATTGCCGAGGTGTTGACCGTCGTGGAACCGGGCAGTATTATTATCAGCAGCGCCGATGCCGAAACGTTTGCGCTCTGGTATGCCGCCTGGGGCAGTGGGGTATTGTTGGAAAAAGCGCCCGACACTGTGCTGATCAACTATGCGCTCTATCAATTTCCCTGGTATCGCCGCTTGGTCGCCACCCTCTACCCCGACATCGTCGGCCAGAGTAATTCGGTTGAAGAAATTTTGGCGCAAAATGCCGCCACACATCCCATCTATTTCAGCGAGAAGTTCTCCTTCTGGCCAGCCGAGCAACTAACCCCCGCCGGACCCATCTGGCGCTACCATGCGCCATAAAATAATCCGTTCTTCCGATTACCCTCAGCCACAGTGCAAACTGAAATTTTCGGGCTGATTGGGAATGCAGGGGGTTGACCTGCACCACCCTGGGCTAAAGCCACAGGGCTACAGAACAACGCCCCCTGAAGGGGGCTGGGGTGGATGGACATTGCCCTTTCACTTTGCGGCGCGTACCGTTCCGGCTTTACGCGGCTTGTCACGTTTGTAACGTGACCTATAACCTACTAAATTACGTTCTCCGCGCCACCCCCAGCATAGAGCCCCGAGCCCCTATCCGCTCAATCCGCTCCCGGGGTGCCCTTTGGGCCCTGCTGATAGCGCGCCCACCAATGCCGGTAGAATCAACCCACCACTTCCCTGCAAGAAAATGTCGGCGATCTCCGAAATCGGCGTGCATTCGGGGTTGACGTCGATCACGACGGCCCCGGCCTGTTGGGCAACCAACGGCAGTTGCGCCACGGGGTACACAACCCCACTGGTGCCCACGACCAGCATGAGATCACAACGCTCGGCTTCACGCCACGCAATCTCGACGACATCACCGGGCAGCGCCTCGCCAAACCAGACCACAGCGGGCCGCACCAAGCCACCACAAAGCAGACAAGTTGGCGGCAATTCAGATGTGCGCTCATCTGGTTGCAATGTATGCTCCGTACCACATGTGTTACAGTGGAAATGGTTGATACGCCCATGAATGTGCAACACATTTTGACTACCGGCACGCTCATGTAGATCATCGACATTTTGGGTGACCAGGGTAAAAGTCGGGGTCAATGCCGCCAGGCGCGCCAAGGCTAGATGGCCGTGATTGGGCATAGCCTGTTCAACCGTCCCCAATCGCGCCATGTACCACTGCCAGACCAAGCCAGGATCGGCAGCAAACCCGGCCTGGGAAGCTAGGCGCAGTGGATCAAACTTGGCCCACAAGCCAGTCTGTGCGTCGCGAAAGGTAGCAACGCCCGACTCTGCACTGACGCCCGCGCCCGTCAGGCAGACAATGCGTTGGGCGTCAGCGATCACTTGGCGTGCTTGTGCGAGTTGTTGTGTGGTGGGCGTTGCCATTCTCGATCTGCTCCTGCTAGCCGGCCAGCAATTCTAGGGCACGCGGTTCATGCCATTGCAATTGGAGATCAGTCTTCGCGTGCGGCTTGAACGATTGACGCACCGCTTCGATCTCGGTCTCTAACACCTCGATCTCATTCAGATCGGCGACCCCCATTGCTAACCCGTGACCATAGTGCAACAATCCCAGGTCCATCGGTTCAAAGCCCATCGCTTTGGCCATCACGGCGTCGGCGGCAAAGACATCAATACTGGCCGCGGCCACCCCAAAGTCCACGCCATCGTCACCGCCGGGGCCATCACCTTGTAGACCAAGCGTGCCATCGACCACAGCAATATCGGGCATCAAGAAACGGGCGAGGCGAATCAAATTGATATTGAGGGTCTGGGCTTCGGCGGGCAAGGTGCGTTCGGCATGGCTGTTGAAGCCGTGCATCTTCACCCGATCCGGCTTATAAAGCGTGCCCATGATCATATTTTTGAGCGCCAAGGTCACGACACAGACATCGTGCGTTTTCGCCACCGCCACCGAAATGGTGCAGGGGCAATCGAGCACCGTCTTGGGCATGCGCACAATTGTCTCGCTACGGTCGGCCAAGATGATCGGCGTCTCCACCCATTGGGTTTCTTGATTTAGATCGATGAGGCGAATGGCAACGCCATATTCAGCCGCCAATGCATGATAGCCATAGTTATCCCACGCTTCCCCGGCATAGGTTTCATTGCCCCCCTCAGCGATCAGAATTTCGGTCGGCGGTTTGGGTGTGCTCATCAGAAAATCCAGCGTGCCCCGGATGGCGTCCACATGGCTGGAGGCCAGTTGATTTTTGCCCGACAGAAAATTCGGCTTGAGCATCACTTGGTCGCGGATGCGCGGCGTCACATCGGCCCGCACCAGATCCAGCGCGCGATAGACATTTTTGCGGCGATCGCCTTGGCGCGCCAAGCCAACACGGGCCCGTTTGGTCGTCATAGTACTTCTCCTTCGCTTTTTCATAGTATTGCAGGGTAGGATTGCGTGCAGCATTCTGGGATCATTCTAGACCGCAATCGGCGCTTTGATCAAGCGATGACTTCGGTAATTTTCCAACGTAAAATCTTCGTAGCGGAAATCAAAGATCGAATCCACTGCCGGGTTGATCACCATACGTGGCAGCGGATAAGGTTCACGCTCCAGTTGGCGCTGCACCTGTTCGCGATGATTGAGATAAATGTGCGTGTCGCCCAGCGTATGAACGAACTCGCCCGGTTGCAGATCGCACACCTGCGCGATCATCATGGTCAGCAGCGCATAGGAGGCAATATTAAAGGGCACGCCCAGAAAGGTATCGGCACTACGTTGGTAGAGCTGACAGGAGAGCCGACCATTGGCCACATAGAACTGAAATAGACAGTGACAGGGCGGCAACTTCATCTGCTCGAGCTCGGCCACATTCCACGCCGATACAATCAACCGGCGCGAGTCGGGGTTGCGTTTGATCTGCGCGACCACATTGCTGATCTGATCAAATGTTGCGCCGATATGGGTCGCCCAACTGCGCCACTGATGGCCATAAATTGGGCCGAGATTACCATCGGCGTCTGCCCATTCATCCCAAATCGTGACGCCGTTGTCGTGTAAATACTTGATATTGGTATCACCGCGCAGAAACCACAACAATTCGTGGATCACCGACTTGAGGTGAATCTTTTTGGTGGTGACCAGGGGAAAGCCCGCAGCCAGATCAAAGCGCATCTGATAGCCAAAGACGCTGAGCGTGCCCACGCCGGTGCGATCTTCTTTTTGGACGCCATGATCCAGGATATGGCGCAGTAGGTCAAGATATTGTTGCATTACGATAGGCTTTCATTTAGATTCGTGTTGAATTCATTCAACACCTGCGACGGCAAACGTGTTTAAACACATTTCCTATCCCAGGCGCTGAATTCATTCAGAGCAGCAGGTGATGCAATTTAACGTTGGCGTACGATTCAGGCTACCCCTCCCAGCCTCCCCTAGGTTGCTACCCTTCACCCACAAGTTGGCAGTAGGCAAGGCGTGCCGGGGACGGCCCAGCGGCTTGATGCCACTACCCTATGTTTTTGGGCCGTCCCCGGCACGCTCCCCCCTGCTACCCAAAGATGTGGGTAAAGGGTAGAATCTGGAGGAGGAGCCATGACAGTTCCCTTCCTTACCATGGGCCCAAAGGGCACCCCAGGAGCAGATGGGTGACCCAATCACCAGTGCATGACAAAGCCGCCATCCACATTCACCGTCTGCCCGGTGACATTATTGGCGCGCTTGGATGCCAAAAAGACGGCCATATCGGCCAGGTCTTCGGGTTCCTGCCAGCGCTTGAGCGGCACAATCCGGTCGATCTTTTGGGATGACCACTGTTCAAAGGTCAGTTGTTCTTCCGGTGGCAAATTGGCGTTAGACGCCTGCCAGATCGACCGATTGAGCGGCGTGTTGACCATGCCAGGATTCAACGTATTCACGCGCACGTTGTAGGGGGCCAGATCCTTGGCGCAGCACTGGGAAAAGTTGATGAGGGCCGCTTTGGACGCGCTGTAGGGCGGGTCAGTTTGCGAGCCAATTTGGCCGGCAACCGAGGCCAGAAAGAGAAAAGAACCGGCGCGCCGCTCACGCATGGGCGCGCTAAATGCGTGGGCGGTGTGGACGGCGCCCATGATATTAACCTCTAGAACCTTGGGCCAATCGGCGGGGGTCAGGTTCCAAAAGGGAAAGCCATATTTGCCCGAGCCAATGCCCACCGCAAACACAACGTGCGCCACGGGTCCCACTTCGGTTTCGATCTGGTCGGCGGCACGCTGCAATGCGGGGTAATCGGTCACATCGGCGACTAGGGGGCGGATCGCATGTTGTGCTGTAAACTGGGCCACATCGGTCACGTTAGGGGAGCGATCCAGCGCAATCACTTGTGCGCCTTCCGTGGCAAAGGCCTGGGCAATGGCGCGGCCAATGCCACTCGCCGCGCCCAAGACCACAACAACTTGACTGTCTAGTTCGAGATTCATAATCCGTTCCTGTTTGCAATTGGTTTTAGCTGATTCAGGGTTAGGGAATCGATAATTCAGGGACGGGCCCTAAACATATACACAATACCCATAGAAATAAATACAATTAAGACCAAGATGCTGATCAGCACAGCAATGACCCCCAGCCGCGATGGTTCGATTGGCTCCGCGCTGCTGACCGGCGTAGGCGTGATCGCTACTATGGTATCTGGGGGAGTGGGCGACAATGTTGCGGCCAGGGCCGTCGGCGAGTCCACCGCCGTCGGTGTGGCGGTGTTCGTCGCTTCGGTCAGGATCGGCAGTGGCGCAAACGCTGCCGCGATGGTCTCGGTGATAAGGGGGGAAAGCAGCGGGGGCACCGTCGCGGTCGCGGTCAACAAAGGCAGCGGCGCTAGTGTCGGCGTCGATGCCATAGCATAGGTGCCCATGGGCATCAAGGGAATTGCAATTGGCGTTGATGCGAACACTGCCGACACGTTCGCGGCACTGGCCTGAATCCCACAGGTGCGCAGCCGCACGTTGTCCACATACATCCACGTGCGCGCATTATTGGCGTCGTTAAAGGCATTAAAATAGATATAGAGCGACTGCCCGCGATAATTCGTCAGATCAACCAAAGCTTCCTGCCAAATGCCGTCGTTGCGCAATTCGCGGCGTAGAATTTGGATCGGCTGTAAGCCCGGCGAGAGCAGAATCAGATCCTGACGATCGGTGTTGCCCGTGGCCACACCAGGTTGGGCTGTGTGCAGCAGACGCCACCAACGCAACTGGATCTGCCCGGTGGTAAAGGGCAGGGTAACTAGTTGACGAATCGAAGAGAAGGTCACGACATTGGTTGGGTTTTCTGGCGGATTGCCCAGCAGAACTGCGCGTGCGCCTTCTTGAAAAAAGTTGTTGACATAGCGCGCCGGCACAGGATCTTCGCCAAAATGCCAGCCGTCAAAGCCTTCAAAACTGCCATTGACCAAAATGTTCGGACAATTCGGGTCCTCGGGTGGGAGGGGTGTTGTGGGCACCACGGTTGCCGGTGTAAAGACCGGCGTCACGATCGGCGTCACGATCGGCGTAAGGGTAGGGATCAACGTGGCAGATCCCGTCGCAGAAGGCGTGACACTGGGTAGCGGGGGCGATGTGACCGTAAAGGTGGGCAGCGGTGCCGGCGTACAATACTCCAGCTCGACATTGTCGATATACATTAACGTTCGCCCTGAGCCGCCATCATTATTCACCTGAAAGCGCAGACTGACAGAGCGCCCGGCATAGGCAGTCAGATCAAAGTTTGACAACTTCCAGTCGCTTGCATTCTCTCTGATATTTAAGAATGTATAGATCAATTGATCGCTTGTAGCATCAAAGAAGGAAAACTGTTGCGAATCTACATCCGGTATGCCCTCATGTAGGGCGTAATAGCGAAAACGCAAAATAATGCTGGTCGCGTCACTGGGCAATAAGATGGGCTTGTGTCGTATATGACTTTCGCTTATAACATTGGGCAATTCTAAACCATTGCCAATGCGCATTGACTGCGCACTGCCATTAAACGTTTGTTCGTTGGTATACATGGGCGGGCGAGCACTGGCCACAGTTTGCCAGCTAAGGGTAAATTGCTCAAAATTGCCGCCTTCAACCAAATCCCGACAACCTGGCGCTACATCCAAATTGGCACCGGCATGGGCGGCGCGCACATCGCTCGCCCCAATCGACTGGGGCAGAGCAAAGGCCGGCGGCATCATGACACACAGGAGCATACCCAGACAGAGCAGGATGATTGCCCAGCGTAGTAGACGCCGGGTGGGGCGCGGCGGTTTGCGCGCGCTTGTTTGATAGATGACGTTCAAAGCAATCCTGCTCCTACAACTATTGCATAGACGATTGTGGCTAGACAATAAGTCATCACGGGTAACGATTTACTTGCTGGGTTGGTGTACAAAATGTTTGCATACGGTGGGACATCGCCAATGGTCGGTTGCGATCTAGGTTGGATTGGTGCAAAAATTCTATCACAAATGCAGCAGCATGACTAACATGGCCCCAACGGACTTGCGCGATTGCATTATACTGCTGCGGAGTATACATAGCCAGCCGCAATTGGCGATCGTTGGCTAAATGGGAGCATTGTTGCAGACAAAAAAGCGCGCAAAGCACAAAATAAACTGGCCAAAATTAACCTTGCCCCCAAAATTAACCTTGCCCCCCAAAATTAACCTTGCCCTAAGCATAATTCAAGTGAAGGAATCGTATCATGGAGAAGCTAGCCGTTGGCGACCAAGCGCCCGAATTTGCCACCACCACTGATCAAGGAACGCAACTGAGCCTGCGCGAGTTGCGGGGAAAGCGTATCGTCCTCTATTTCTATCCCAAAGATGATACCCCTGGCTGTACAACCCAAGCCTGTGGCTTTCGCGACAACTACCCAGCGATCGAGGATAAGAACGCGATTGTGTTGGGGGTGAGCCCCGATGATGCCGCCTCACATCAAAAATTCAAGACCAAATTTGCGTTGCCTTTTCCCCTCTTGGTGGACACCGACCACGCCATCGCCGATGCATACGGCGTGTGGGGCGAGAAATCGATGTACGGCAAAACCTATATGGGTGTGACGCGCAGCCATTTTGTGATTGATGAAACCGGCAAAATTATTGATGCGCAGTATAAAATCAGTCCCCAAGATAGTATCACCCAGGCAATCGAAGCACTTCAAAGTAGCAAGTAGCCAGCTATAACCGCGTGGTTATCCAACGCGCCAGTGAGGTACACTTTTTACAGTAGTACAGCATTACCGAAATTGTGATGGTTTAGCGTAGGTGCGGTTTGTAACTGCACATTCTGCATTGAACGAGCCTGTCACGTACCAAACGTGACCTACAGTAGCACATGATCGGCGAGCGTGACGTGGCAAACGCGTCACGCTTTTTTGATTGGCGTCTGGCAAGGCAATTGGTTCAAGCAGACCAAATGGCTATGGTATACTGCGTATTCGTGACAGAAATGCCTACGCTGCAGCGCCGCGCTTGCCCGATTGGCTCGCCCTAGTACAGTTGGGCGTAGATACCACGGCAGTTAATCAGGCACGTTACTCGTGTACATCATGGTAAAAATAGGGTACCTTATTTACGCTGGGATCTACTAGCCTACTTATTGTGTAGCCCAGCGTGGTAAAATAGTCGTAAAATCGTATCTTTTTCGCTTTGTGCAACGTATCTTGATTAACTTGGGTTGTCAGTATGGATGAAATCCAACGTGATGCACCCCTCGAAGAATCGACGCTGGTTGGATTGATCGAACGTGCGCAATCCAATGGTGATCCGGATGCTTTCGACGGCCTCTATCTACTCTTTGCCGATCGGATCTTCCGGTATCTTTTGGCGCGGCTCGGAAGGGTTGAAATTGCAGAGGAGATTGTTGCACAGGTGTTTTTACATTTAATCGAAAAAATCGATCGCTATCAGATTGCTCCCAAAGATAATGCCATCATCTTTCCCGCTTGGCTTTACCGGCTGGCACACAATAAGATGGTCGATGTGTTGCGCAAAATGCAGCGCCGGGCCCATGTCGGCATCGAAGAGGCCGAGAATCTGGCCGAACATACGTCATTGCTCGACGTGGTAGAAAATCGCATCGATTTTGAACAATTGCTGCATACCCTAAAACTTTTGAATGAACAACAGCGGCAGGTGCTTCTGCTACGGTTTATTGAAGGGCTCAGTATTGCCGAAACGGCGCAAATTTTGCAGAAAAGCGAAGGCGCCATTAAAGCACTTCAACACCGTTCGTTGGAAAACCTGCGTCGCTATCTACAAGCGTGATCAGCTATGACATTTGACGACATTTTGGCGAGTTGTATCGATGCACTGGCCCAAGGCGAAACCATTGAGGCATGCCTGGCGCAATATCCGGCACACGCCGCAGCATTAGAACCGCTGCTACGTTTGGTTGCTGCTTTGTCCAGTGAGCCGAAAACCCGTATGTCGTCGCAAGCGTTTGCACGCGGGCGGGCTGATCTGGCTGCCCAAGCCCGGCAACAGGGGGCGCGACAAAGCGCCGCGCCGCTGGTTGCGCGCCATCGCAACGGATCACCGCTGGTTGCGCGCCATCGCAACGGATCACCAACGCCGCGGTCAACACCACGATCAACGCAACTGGGCCAACACCGCGCCCCAACGGCTGGCTATCCACCCAATGGCTTGCCACAATCGCGCCGAACGCAAACCAAAAAAGCAGCACGCACACAATGGGGTTTGCCCCGTCTGTTACGTGTTGCGCTTGTCTTGTTACTATTCGTAGGCACAACGACGTTGATCCGTTACACCGTGAGCAGCTTGCCCGGCACGCTCTTTTATCCGCTGAAAAGTAGTGGTGAACAGGTGGTCGGCATTCTGATGAAAGCGGCTGGCGAAGAGATTGCCTGGCATGCGGGTCAAGCCGAACGGCGCTTGGACGAATTGGCCCGTCTACCGCAAGCGCAAGGATCCACTGCACAAGCCCTATCACAAATGATTGCCAAACACTGGGACGCCGTATTGGCTGCCACCCGTGTGTTACCCGCTGATGAGCGTGCTGCCATACTGCAAAAACACCTCACACGGCTTCAGCAGGTAGAAGCCCAGTGGGTTGGTGCGCCGGTTGCTGCGCAGCCAGTCGCCGTAGCCACACTGCGTCAAATGATTACGAGTGGCGAACAAGCCTTGGCAGCACCTCAGTCTATCGAGACAGTGGCCACGGCAACGCCGACTGTGATCCACACCGCGACGTCAACCGCATCCCCCACTGCCACCCAAACGCGCTTAGTACAAGCCAGCACTACTGATCTACCGACTGTCGCACCGACTGTCGCACCCGTCCTGGTTGCACCAGTGTTGGTCGCCTCGGCGACGCCCACGCCAATGCCTGCGCCGCCTTTGCCCATCTTTACGCCGCCAACACCGACCCTGATCGCCACGGTACCGCCATCGGCTACCCCGCGGCCAGCGATTACAGCCGTGATCCCGATTCAGGAATCAGATGACAAGGCGTCAGATGATTCTGATTCTGATGCAGATGATCAGGAGCAGGAGGATAGATCAGAAGCGGATCAGCCAACCGCGACCGATACGCCAGCACCCGCGACACCGGTTGCCCCCACCGACGAGGCCGGCAGCCCCACCCCGCTCATCACCGATACGGATATAGCTACGCCAGAAATCACACCAGAAGTCACACCGGAGCCGACGCGCACCGATGACGAGTTGGACGCGACGGCCACTGCGCTTGCCACACCAATCGTCACGGCAATGTCATCCCCCGTGTCATCCCCCGTGTCATCCCCCGTGTCAACCGGCGCGGCAACGCCAGCATTGACGCCAGTCGCCACGCGTGAAGAAGCAACCGCCATGCCAGCCACAACGACGCCACAGGCACCGGCCACAGCAGAAGCACCACCACCGACCAAAGCGCCGACGCAGCCGACGGCAAGCTCGGTACCGGCAACAGCAACACCCAAAGCCACCAATCAACCGACGGCAACCAAGACGCCCAAAGCGACAGCCACGCCGGATCGGGAGGAAACAGAAACTCCGGATGAACCCGAAGAAACAACTGTTGCTGCACCGGTGATGCCGATTGCAACCCAGCTACTGACCCCACGCGCCACGGCGACACCTGTAGAAGCAACCAAAACACCGCGCGCCTAATATCCCTGCACTGCGCCACTTGGCGTACCACGCCCATTTGCCCCATCACCACCCGCACCCTGTACTTCTGGCTGTAATCACCGATATTCCCAACCGATATATACCTCCGGCCTATATCTTGCTCTAGTCACAAGCGCTACATTATCGTCTATCCTAAAGAATAATGTAGCTTACTATCGATTTAGTAAAAGTGAATCCAAACTTTACTATGGCTTGCAAAGAAGTCGCTCCTAGCAGAAAGTTGGAGAGAATTTTGCGTCCTCCCAGTTTTGCAAGCACGCCTATCGTAAAACTCTTTTTCACATAGGCCATTTTACATAGATGGTAAAAATTTATAGCCATTTACGCTGGTAATCCATGATCATCTATGCGCCATTCCAGTATGACAACGCAAAGCGGTTGCAGCCGCTATCTTAAACCATCAAACTTACATTACAGCTCATTCGGTTCTATTAACAAGTTAAAAAGCACAGTTGAATAGGAAAAAGGTTTAACAATGAAAGAGGATAGAGTATACCCAAAGACAGCAGGAATGAATGGCAATGTTCTTCCAGAAACTGCTACCATGCAAGAAGTTGACGCGCATACAACCTTTGCCGAACTACTGGAACAATATTTGCCGGAACAGCTACGGCGCGGTCAGCTTGTCGAAGGTCAGGTACTGCGTATTTCCCGCGAAGGTATTATCATGGACATTGGCGGCAAACGAGATGCCATTGTGCCTAAGCAGGAAGTGAGCAAACTTAGCGAAGCTTTCATCGCGCAGTTGACCCAAGGCGCAATCGCGCCAGTGGTGATCACCCATACCCCCAACGGCAACGAGGAACTTGAGGTATCGCTACGCCGCGGTATAGAGGAAACGGAATGGCAACAGGCAGATACGTTGCTGCAAACTGGCGAAGTGGTTGAACGTCAGGTGATTGGCCTCAATAAGGGGGGGGCGCTCATCGAATTTGGCACGCTAACCGGTTTTGTGCCGAACTCACATCTGCCGACACTGCAATATGTCAACGACCAGGATACCATTCAGCGCGTAAAGGAAGAGATGATTGGTGTCACCTTGCCGCTTAAAGTGATTGAAATCAATCATCAACGGCGACGCCTGGTATTATCGGCGAAAGATGCAGAGCAAGCCATGCGTCAGAGCCGCTTGCAGGATTTGGCCGTGGGCACGATTGTCACGGGGCGCGTGGAAAATATCAAAGACTTTGGTGTCTTCGTCAACCTGGGCGGTGTCACCGGTCTCATTCACGTTACCAAACTTGATTGGTTCCGCGTAGAACATCCTTCCGAAATTTTGAGCGTTGGCGACGAAGTCCAGGCTATTGTCGAAGCGGTTGATCTAGCACGCGGCCGGATTCGTCTTAATCGCCAAGCCGCGTTGCCCGATCCGTGGCAAGTGTTACCGACCCTCTATGCCGTGGGTGATCTGATTGAAGGCGCGGTCACTAATATTGCCGACTTTGGGGTTTTTGTCCACTTGCCCATTGGAATTGAAGGCTTGGTCCATAGCAGTGAACTTCATCCAGCTGAGGGCGGTTTTCGGGTACTCGAGGTCGGCAACAAAGTGCTGGCACGCGTGATCAACATGACGCCCACCCAGAAAAGATTGGGGTTGAGTTTGCGCCAGGTTTCAGCCGAAGATGAAGCCGCATGGCGAGAAAAGCACGCGGCCGCAGATACAGAATTCTCCCAGCGCGCCCTTCCACAAGAGCTGCAACTGGAACAACCTATGTATAACAGCAACTAATCCATTGTACTACGACAACGTTAAATTCGTGTTGAATGAATTCAACACCTGAGACGGGAAAGGTGTTTAAACACGTTTCCTATCCCAGGCTCTGCATTCATTCAGCGCAGCAGGTGATGAAATTTAACCTTGGCGTAATAATTACTGAATTAACCCATCTGGCACACCATTGGGGAATTCAGCAGCAATGGCCGCTTCGATTTTCTCCACACGATTCTCTGGATTGGGATGGGTGCTGAAAAATTCAGGCTGACTGCCACCGCCACCCGATTCAGCCAAGATCTGCATCACCCCGATCAACGCAGTGGGATCATAGCCGGCTTCTGCCATGAAACGCACGCCCAACTGATCCGATTCCAATTCATCATCGCGCCCATATTTCATGGTGACCAGTTGACCGACCACAGCAGCCATCTGGGCGCGCTGCGCCGATGAAGGATTCTCTGGATCATAAGCGGCGATGACGGCGGCACCGGTTAGCCCTTCCATCAACTGCGCTTTGGCAATATGTTCCGCCGAGTGACGGGCCACAACATGACCAATTTCATGCCCCAATACGCCCGCCAGTTGACCCTCGGTTTGCAAACGTTCAAAGAGCGCAGCGGTAATAAACACTTGACCACCGGGCAAGGCAAAGGCATTCACCGTCTCGGCATCGGCCAACAGATGAAAATCAAATTGATAATCAGTCTGGCCCGCCTCGGATTCGGCGACAATCGCTTGCCCAATATCATCGACCATCTGCTGCGCCTGCTCGTCTGGGTGGAGACCGCCAAATTGTTGGGCCATTTCTGGCGCAGCTTGCAACCCCATCATAATTTCATCTTGGGTGGTCATGTTGACCCGCTGCACCTCGCCGGTGACGGGGTTCTCCACGCGCATCGTGCCAAAGTAATAGGAAGCGATTGCGAAAAGCGCCACCACAATCGCGATCATAATTCGTCCACCACCACTGCTAGAGCCGCGTCTTGCTCTGCCAACCATAAGATCCTCCTCTGATTTTTATAAGGCTCATTTTTTCTGATAATTTTTATGCGGGCCAATGCTGTACTTGTAATAGAATTTAAGTCG
>DAOTTR010000014.1:0-1981 GCA_034437715.1 Caldilineaceae bacterium | reverse complement strand
TCTAACGCGGCACGCAAATTGCCTTCGAGGACCGTGAGCGGCGTCCGCAGTTCGTGGGAAACATCAGCCATCAGATTGTTGCGCAAATCGGCGGCGTGTTGCAAATCGGCGGCCATTTTATTGAAGGCGTGAGCCAGCGCATCGATCTCTGTACTATTATATTTCAGATCCACACGTGCCGTCAGATCACCAGCACCAATCGCCTGGGCGGCGTTGGCTAGCTTGGTAATCGGTGCAGCCAGAATCCAACTGGCGGCGACTCCACCCGCAATCCCAACTGCGGCAGCCAACACAATCGACTCGAAAAGATTTTCGGGCAGATCGCGCCAGCGCCCCATAAACGGTGGCTCGCCAGCCCGATGGTTCAGGGTAGAACGCGGGCCATTCTTGGGTGGCCCTGGCTCGACGACCAAAAAGGTAAATAAGGGCAGAATCGTGAAGAGCAGGATCATGCCACTGATGACAATGCTCATACGCACGCCTAATCGATTCATTGGGTCCCCTTGAGCATCCGATAGCCAACGCCGTAAACCGTTTGAATGTAGATCGGCGCGCTGGGATCTGGTTCGATCTTCTTGCGCAGGTTGCTCATGTGGGTGTCCAGTGTCCGGCCCATGCCTTCGTAGGCATAGCCCATGCTTTTCTCCAGCAACTCGTCGCGCGTAAAGGTATGCCCCGGATTGGCAAGCAGAATTTGTAATAGGGTGAATTCCGTGCGCGTCAGGTCAACCGGCTTGTCGTCGATCAAGAAGGTACGTTGATCAATGTCTAGGACTAGCGCGCCCATCCGTAGCAATGGTGGCGGCGCGCTCTGCGCAAATTGGGCACGCCGCAAGAGAGCACGGACACGCGCCACGATCTCGCGCGCGTTAAAGGGTTTGGTAATATAATCATCGGCGCCTAGTTCGAGCCCGACAATTTTGTCCGCGTCCTCGACACGGGCGGTCAACATAATAATTGGAATGGTGCCTAGGGTAGCATCACTGCTGACCAGGCGGGTAATTTCCCAGCCATCGCGGACAGGCAGCATCAGATCCAACACAAGCAGATCGGGCTTCTCGTTGCGTAGGGTTTGCAGCGCGGTGGTACCGTCATAAGCGATCCGCACCTCATAGCCAGCTTGTTCCAGATAGCTGCGCACCACTTTGACAATTGATTTGTCGTCATCCACGACGAGAATGCGCTGTTTGCTCATGATCGATCTGCCCTTTATCTGATTTCCTTGGTCGATGTTGTCCGCTAATCATAACAAAAGTCTTGAGCATTCCCAAGAGACTCTTGTCTCTCGACGCTATGTCTTTGATTAGAGTTACTAATAGCATTCAGCCGTATTCCGGGATAGCAACAGACCGCTTCACTGCCTTGCAACATCGCCTGTTGCTATCCCGGAATGCTATCTATGGCGACAGCCTGCTGATTCGGCAACAACTCTAGTATACCCAAAAAATCTCCAGCAATTGTTAAGAAGCCGTGGGTAAGTTGTGGGGAATCGCGCTGTCACCACGCACAGGGATAGGCAACAAAAAACGCCCTCTCGGCGAGAAGGCGTTTTTTATACAAGGGACGATTGGGTTATGCCTAGGCGATCCCCGTCTCTGCTGTGGGTACGGGTGCCGCCGCACCCACAAGATCGCGATGAATGGTTTCATATTCCTCGCGAGTGATCTCACCCTTGGCATAGCGCGTTTGCAAAATTTCCAACGGCGTTTGGCTGGCCGCAGCCACAGGCGCGCTACTGGAGCGGATGGAAGCTGCTGTACGGCTGGCATAGCTTTTGATCGTATCCCAGTTGCGCGTCACCCACAGTACCAACAGCACAATGGCGACTGTCCACAGCAGGCTCATCAAGCCGCCGAGGAAGAAACCGCCGGGAGCATGACGCATCATATTGCCCGCCGGGCCATTGGCCAAAACACCATTTACCAAAAATGTTAAAGTCGATTGCATACTGATTCTCCTAATTTCTTGTGTGATTTATGAT
>DAOTTR010000013.1:0-2227 GCA_034437715.1 Caldilineaceae bacterium | reverse complement strand
CTGAAATCCGGTTCGCGCTGGCGGTGCGGCTGGAGCAACACCGCGAAGAGGTTGACCATGAGGAAAGCGAGATTGACGGCGTTGGTGACTCCTTGCTCCGAGACATTCATGAAATCCTTCAGTCCCCAATACTGTTTGGCATCGCGGAAGTTGAACTCTATCTGGAAGCGCAGGCTGTGATAATCGACCAGTTGCCCCGCAGACAGGCTCAAGTCGGTGCTGAACAGCAGGACATGCGCCCGTTTGCCGTTCTTACGGTTCGTTTTGACCAGCACCACCAAGTTGAGGGGGTCGGGAAAATCTTTGTGCATCACCGTCAGTTGGTAAGTTTCAATCAGTATATTCCCCTCTGTGACGGCAGAAACACAGGCGCTTTGCGGCAGCATCGTGTAGTCGAACTTGCCCCCGTAACGCGGGGTCGCTCCTCGTCGTGGTTTGCTGCCGCTGTAAAGCAGATACAAGGCGGCGTTGTAGCGCAACTTGGAATCAGGTGCAGTCCGCAGGTTTGCGTTACCCAAGTGGGTGGATAATTCCCGAAAAAGCTATCCAGCACCAGATGCTTAACCCGCAGTGCCCCCATGCGTTTGAGGACTGTCCGCACCATTGTCTCTAACAGCATCAGTTCAGGACTGAGAACGAGAGCAGCTTGGGCATGATTCTTGCTCCCTTTCGGTCGTCCGCTTCCCCGTTTCGGCGCTACTTTGACCGCTCTCCGACCGTGACGGGTAAGCGCTAATGCACGCTCAATGGATAGGCGTGTCGCTGCTGCACATCGACCAAGGAGAGGACGAAAAACGACAGCTCCTGAATCGGACACTGCGCTATGCTTGAATAGAAACGTCCTAACCCGTGCGTCTGCTTGCCCGCCTTGCTCACCACCACTTCATCTCCCGCTAGCACATATTCCCCCTGCGGGTCAGCTAAATGCGTCGGAACCACTATCCACATCAGGCTACCTCAATCCAGACCACTTTTAAACCACCGCTGGATCGTTCGGTAGCTTCCCCCGTCCTCCGCCCACCGCGACATCCCTAACATCGTCACTCGCCCGCTCATGCTCAACAGCGCCAGCACAATGATCCGCATTTGGTGCAGACTCGTTCGTGAAAGCAGGGGTGTCAAACACGCCGTTAATGCTATAATCTCGCTCATGAGTTTTCCGGTTTGGTGTTTTTGTGAGAGATCTCACTTTACCGGAAAATCCTATTTTTTCACCTGCTATTTTTGGCGAAGGCATTGTTCTAATCCTTCACTTTGTATCCCAGACTAAATTTGCATTCGAACTCGGAATCAGTTGCAAAATTAATAACCATATAGCATAATTGGCGTAAAAGGATTGGTCGAGGATCGAATTTTCGGGTGACAACACTCTAAGTTTCGCTATGATAAAATCAATTCCTCATCGCACAGGTAATTACATATTTACCTGAATATAAGCCTGTTTATTTTGATTTGAAGCCATACCTTGCAGATCATTATTGAGTGACAGGATAAAGCGTATGTGGTTAAGATTTAGGAACTATGCAGTATTGGTTCTCCTTTTTCAATTTCTTCTAATACTTGCTGGAACTATCCTCTTGACCAATTCCAGTCGGTTCAAAGATCAATTTGAGGTATTACTCCTCACTACTTCTCCTGCATGGACAGTAAACTTCTTTACACCATTCCTTTATGCTGTGGTTGTATTTTTTTTAGGTGCAATCCTAGTAGGTGTTTTGCGCGCCTACACAGTACGGCGCAAGATGTTAGATGTCGCTAATCAGCGGAGTTTGCATCAAATTCCAACGCCGCGTGGGGGCGGCTTGGTAATTTCAATATTGGCGCTGGGTTTATTTTTGATGTTGCTGGTCGTTACGCCAGCTTCACTATCCCCTCTTGCTCTAGTTTACATCGTGATGGCATTATTTTTGACGATGATCAGCCTCTACGATGATTGGATCAAAGCTTTACCGGCGCGCATCCGGTTGGGTTGCCATTCAATTGCGGCTCTAATCTTGGTTGCAAGCAGCTTCATGTTGAACCCTGTCCAAATAACCTTATCCCTTTCCACAATAGCAACGATCACTGTCTCCGGGGTTTTTGCCGCCATCATCCTCATGGTCTGGATAATTGGATTTACTAACATCTTTAATTTTATGGATGGCATCGATGGGATAGCGGCAACCCAAGCCTTGTTGGCGGCGGTGGGTTGGTCGCTGATCTTTTTTCTTGAAGGCGCAAACACCTT
>DAOTTR010000012.1:0-3960 GCA_034437715.1 Caldilineaceae bacterium | reverse complement strand
TCAATGTGATTGAACCGCCGAGCTACGAAGTTATTGAAGGCCTGATTCAACAAATCGAAGCAAAATATAATTAATTCGTGAAACGTGCTGCGTGCTCTATCGCACTTCTAGAGTGCCACGCATCACGCAATAGACAACACAAATCACGCAAAATAAGGAGCAATCTCATGACCGAAGCCCTGACACCACCTGAAACCCTAACCCCCCCTGAAATGTTGACCCCGCCCCAGCCGGTGGCGCCGATTGCGCAAGCCAAGGCCACCGACATGGTGCCGCTGGAGCCGTCGGTATTGCCCAAGCTGGATGAAAAGGTGGCTGATTTTGTCAATACCGTGATCAACAGCCCGCTGCACAGCGAACCCTTTACGGAAAAGCTACAGGCGATTCACAATCTGGGCACGCAGGATATTCGCGCTTCGGCTGCCCTTTCCAACCGCATGTTAGAAAAGCCGGTGAATGCGATGGAAGGTGGGATCTTCAACGACACATCTTTTGTCGCCAAGAGTCTGACTGATCTGCGCAAAACAGTGGAAGATCTTGATCCCTCGCGCCAAGGCGATTTTATCACGCCCAAGCGTCTCTTCGGTCTGCTGCCGGGCGGCACGGGTGACAAGTTGCGCGACTATTTTCTGAAATATCAGTCGTCGCAGCAGCACATTAACACGATTATCAACTCGCTCTATCGCAGCCAAGATGAGTTGCGCAAGGACAATGCGGCGCTAGAAGAGGAGAAGCTCAACCTCTGGAATATTATGCAGCGCTTGCAGCAATATATCTACGTGGGACGCCAGATCGATGCCGCCATTGAACAACGCGTACAGCAAATCGAGCTAGAAAATCCACAAAAGGCGCGCATTGTGCGCGAAGAAATGCTCTTCTTTGTGCGCCAGAAGGTGCAAGATCTGCTCACGCAACTGGCCGTCAGCATTCAAGGTTATCTGGCGTTGGATATGATCCGCAAGAATAACCTGGAGTTGATCAAGGGTGTGGATCGCGCGACCACCACGACTGTCTCGGCGCTACGCACGGCGGTAATCGTGGCCCAAGCGTTGGCCAATGAAAAGTTGGTGCTAGACCAAATTAGCGCGCTCAACACGACCACGGGCAACCTGATTGCATCGACTTCGGCGCTGCTCAAGAAGCAGACGGCTCAGGTCTATCAACAGGCGGCCGATTCGTCCGTGAGTTTGGAAAAGCTGCAAATTGCCTTCAATAACATCTACGAGACGATGGACATGATCTCGGACTACAAAGTGAAAGCGCTCGATTCGATGCAGAAGACGGTTACTGCGCTGGCGGGCGAGGTACAAAAATCGCAAGGCTATCTCGACCGCGTCCGCACCGAAGTCGCCGGTGAAGCGACCGCCAATGTCAATATGACGGTACAAGATGATGGGGTGATTACGCTCTAGGTAGCGACATCAGATGCGAGACACGAGACATCAGACACGAGAGCGTCTCTTCCTGTCTCGTGTCTCGTCTACCGTTTTGATTTCTACAATGCACAAGGGAATTGTTTCATGATGAAAAAGATTTTGCGGGTTCTGGGAATTTCCCCTCTACTGCTTGTCACCCTGCTGATAACAAGCTTGGTGCTGACGGCCTGTGGCGGTGATAGTGAAACGTTGACTGTGCTGGCCGGTTCTGAACTGAGCGACATGGAACCACTCTTTGAGCAGATTCAGAATGAAACTGGCGTGCAGTTAGAGATGAAATATATCGGTACACTAGATGGCGCCGAGGCGTTGATAGCTGGTGAAGCGACAGATCTGGCCTGGTTCTCGCATGGTAAATATCTTACGCTGCTCGAAGGTGCCAATGCACGCGTGTTGGCCCAAGAAAAGATCATGCTCTCACCTGTGGTCATGGGGGTTAAAGAGAGCAAGGCGCGCGCCTTCGGCTGGATTGATAACCCCGATATTACATGGCGCGATATTGCCGCCAAGGCCGAAAGTGGGGAATTGCACTATGCCATGACCAATCCGGCCTCTTCCAATTCTGGCTTTACGGCACTAGTGGGTGTCGCCGCCGCCTTTGCGGGCGGCGGCGACGCCTTACAAGTCGAGCAAATTGACGCCGCCACCATGCAAGCATTTTTCAAAGGCCAAACGCTCACCGCTGGCAGTTCGGGCTGGCTGGCCGAAAGTTATGTGGCTGAACAATCTACGCTGGATGGTATGGTCAACTATGAATCGGTGCTGTTAGGCCTTAATCAAGGCAATCAATTACAAGAAAAGCTGGTGCTGATCTATCCCAAAGAAGGCATCATCACCGCCGACTATCCGCTCATGCTGATCAACGGCGACAAACGGGAGCAATATGACAAGCTGGTTGCCTATCTGCGCACGCCCGCCTTTCAACAGGCGCTGATGGAGCAGACATTGCGCCGCCCTGTGATTCCTGATGTGAAACTGAGTGACAAATTTTCCAGCCAACTATTGGTGGAGTTGCCCTTCCCCAACAACGCCCAGGTCATTGACAGCCTGCTCTTTGCTTACCTAGATGAACAACGCGTCCCTGCTCATGCCTTCTTTGTCCTGGATGTCAGTGGCTCGATGGAAGGAGAGCGCTTGGCTGATTTGAAAGAAGCGCTCGTCAACCTGACTGGTATGGATCAAAGCTTGACCGGCCAATTCTCGCGCTTCCGCAGCCGAGAACGGATTACACTGATTCCCTTTAGCAGCGGGGTCGTCGATCGGCAAGACTTCGTCATTGACGCCACTGACAGCCAAAGTCAGGAGATGACTGCCGTGCGCAATTATGTGGAGGGGCTCAGAGCCGACGGCAGCACGGCTATCTTCTCGGCAATGGAAGATGCCTATTTGCGGGTCGAGGAAGCTCGTCAACAAGACCCCGATCGCTACTACTCGATTGTGTTGATGAGTGATGGTGAAAATACCGAAGGCGACTCCTTAGACGGCTTTCTGAACTATTATCGTGCACTGTCGCCACAGACAAAAGCGGTGCGCACCTTTACCATTCTCTTTGGCGATTCGAGTCTCGCAGAAATGGAAGCGATTGCCAACGAAACGGGTGGTCGTGTCTTTGATGCCAACTCGGCTTCACTCAGTGCGATTTTCAAGCAAATTCGCGGCTATCAATAAAGTGCGAGGTACGGTGTCGCATGAATCATAAGATACCGTACCTTGACAAAGGCAGATCTCATCTATGAATCGCAAACAATTCTTATTTTTTCTTTATAGCACACCCAACATCGTGGGCTCACTCTTAGGCATCGTTGGCCTGCTGCTCTTTTTTAGTGGCTTAATTCAGGATTTTTGGTTTTTGATTATCCTGGGCCTCTATTCGGTGGGACTGATCGTAACACCGCGCAATCCGCAATATGAACTCAGCCTGCGCCACCAGCTTTCCATAGACGAGTTACGCCAAGAATTGGAAAGCCTAGTCAGCGCCGTACAAAAACATCTGCCCGACGATATCTATGCCAAGGTTGTAAGTATTAAAGCGTCAATCGTTTCGATTCTGCCACAAATTGCTGACATCAATAGTGCTGATCATCATATTCATGTAATTCGACAGACGGTGCTCGACTATCTGCCGGAAGCATTGCAGAACTATCTTAATTTACCACCAGCCTTTGCCAACGTTCATCCGATCAAAAACAGTAAAACGGCCCGCCAATTGCTGGGCGAACAACTGGATATCCTTGACAGCCAGATGAAAGAAATTGTTGAAGACCTCCATCGCGATGATGCCCAGAAGTTAGTGATCCATGGCCGCTTCTTGCAGGATAAGTTTAGTGATGCCGACCTACTCTTTGACCTGAACCAACGGCAGCCCGTTGCGGTGAATCTTTCTTAGTCGCCTGAGTTGGTAAGGATATTTGGTGACTATTCAGGCTAGGCAGAAGAGGGAAGGGGGATGAAGGGCTGACCATGGATAGCCTCAAGCAGAGCAGCAATGACATTGCCGCCATGTTTACGAACGGTAGAGATGTAG
>DAOTTR010000011.1:0-1785 GCA_034437715.1 Caldilineaceae bacterium | reverse complement strand
ATGAGTTGGCCCATGCGGCGGCGGATGACGCGCATGCGGCGGCTGAATTGGGTGCGGCGTGAGGTGGTTGGCGGCGTTTGCACCGCGGCGTGCTCGGCTGTCTGTTCAATGTTCAACACTTCCAGCGCCACTGGCTCGGCGGGTGACAGCTCGAGCGTGCGCATGGCTGTTTCGGCGGGTGACGGCAGCGTAGTCGGCGGCAGGATCGCCGCCATGATCATTTGTTGGGCAGAGGGCGGGCTGTTGGCTTCCGGCCGTTCGCTTTGTTCATCCGGCGTTAGTGTCGGTAGCAACTCGCCACGCCAGCGCGAACCATAGGTGCGCCCATAGACATGGGTAAACTCGGCACCCAGAAAAAAGATCTGCGCCGAATAGTAGACCCACAGCAGCAGCACCACCAGTGAACCCGCCGCGCCATAGACCGAGCCAATGCGATTATGTGTCAAATACCAACTGATCAGCAGACGCGCAATCGAAATGAGAAAGGCCGTTGCCACTGCGCCAATCATAACATCGTGCCAGGCAATCGAAACATTGGGCACAAACTTGTAGATCAGGGCAAAGACCAACGTTGTCAATAGAAAGAAGACGAAAAAGTAGGTCCACTGTTCGCTATTGCCGTTGGTATGCAAAAAATTGCTCGCCCAATCATTGGCTGCCGTAAACCAGATGGTGACAATCAATGCGAAAAAGATCGCCAAGCCACTCAGGCCCACCATCAAGACTGCCAGTAGCCGACCAAAAATGAGCCCCCAAATATCATTGCGCGGGTTGAGCGGCGCACCCCAGATCAAGTTGAGGACCACTTGCAGTTCGCCAAAGACACTGCTCGCTCCATAGATGAGCGCAATGATACCAGCTACTGTGACCCACCAACTGCTCGATGCGGGCAATGTATTGTCCAGCACTGTTTGCACCAGCGCCGCAGCTTCTGCGCTATGAATATACTGTTGTACCTGCGCCACCAATTGCGCTTCGGCGACATCGCGACCATAGAGCGCGCTCATCAACGCCACGGCCAAAAGTAGTAAGGGTGCCACGGCAAACAAGGTGTAATAGGCCAGCGCGGCAGCGTGGCGCGGAATGTTGTCCATGTACCATTTTTCAAAGGTCATGCGCAACAAAGCGCTGATCGATGGCAAGGGCACGCTTGGCTGATCTGGGATCAGCTCTGTCACGGGCTTCGTCACTGGTACTGACTCTTACTTGTTGGGTACGTTGGCAATTTGTCTGTTCTCTCGCTAGCGATATTGATATAAGCCTGCTGCCTGTGGATTTACAATGGCCGGTCGCCGTGTGCTAAAGGCGCTGATGTCATGGACGGTTTGGCCGTCAATCGCCAATTCGCTGAGTACCTGGCCGAGCAAGCTGGCGAATTTATAGGCGTGACCTGCCCCAATTGCCACAAAAATGTTGGGCTGTTCGGGCAAACTATCGAGCACAAAATCGCGGTCGGGCGGCATGGTGTAAAGGCAAGTCTTGGTATAAAGTTTGGGACCGCTAAAGTGGGGAATGTGCTCGGCCAGCCAACTCTCCAGTTGATTTTCACGGGCGCGGTTTGGCGCAAAGGTGCGCGTGGTGACGGTAACTTCTTCGCCAGTATCGTCGATGGCCGCTTTGGTCGCCACTTCGCCATAGACAGGAAAGCCATAATAGCTAAAATCAGTTTTCCACTGAAAGACCGGGAAATTGCCAATCGCAAATTCCTTCAAATGGGGCGTTGCAAAATAGGTCACCTGTTCCTGGCTCACCCGCACCGGGATCTGAAAGCCGACGCCGCTTAAC
>DAOTTR010000010.1:0-4160 GCA_034437715.1 Caldilineaceae bacterium | reverse complement strand
GATATAAAACTGGCATACGGAATATCATCCATGCCCACCAGCGAAATGTCGTTGGGTACGCGTAGCCCGCGTTCTGTAATTGCCTGGAGCGCACCCAGCGCCATCAAATCATTGGCGGTGACGATTGCTGTCGGCGGGTCGGGCAAGTCTAGCAATGCGCGGGCGGCCTGATGGCCACCATCGGCCAGAAAATTGCCACCGCGCTCGAGTGTGGTGTCAGCAAGTGTACCTGTTTCTGCCAGCGCCTTGCGATAGCCCTGGGCGCGCAGCCGCGACGACGGGTGATCTGAAATACCACCGATATAACCAATGCGAAGATGACCGCGTTGCAACAGATGCGCCGTGGCCGCGTAGCCGGCCGCTTCCCAATCAAAGTTGATCAGACCGATCACATTGTAATGCGGTGGCTGCGCATAGTCCATCATCACCAGCGGTGTATCGCCGCACGCCAGTTGGCTGAGCCGGCTATCGGGCAACGGATCGGACGTGATCAAAATGCCATCCACCCACTGCCGCACCAGCGTATCCACCTGCCTGGGCAGGTCGTGGCCGTCTGGTGCGGCCCCCAGCACCAGCAAACCGTGGCCCGATTCCTGGGCTGTTTCAATTGCACCGCGCGCCAATTCGCTGGAAAAAGGGTTAGAAATATTCGAGACGATCAGCCCCAACGTGCCGGTGCGGTGGGTGGATAGACTGCGCGCCACATTGCTGGGCTGGTAGTTGTGTTGTTGGATCACCGCCCGCACTCGCGCGCGCGTACCCAGCGCCACGTTATCGTTGCCGTTCAACACGTTGGAAACCGTGCCCACCGAGACCCGGGCTTCGTGCGCAATTTGTCGAATCGTCGCCATAAACAGAAAAACTACTTCCCTTACTTAAATTGAACCGGTTCAATTTGCCAAAAAATAAAAACCACACAACAACACTCTGTCATCCTTCGGGTTTAGACTGGCCTGGATAGAAAGCCCGCTCGATTGCTTACACGGATCTGGCTTGATATGATAGGGGGCGTAATAACATCTCGATTACATCAAGTGTCGCTAATCTGGCACTCTCGACACTGGCTATAAAATTAACATATTTTTTTTACGCTGTCAATGTGGTTAAAATGGTCAAAAGCCGTCAATGCTAACACGCACTATCTCGGTAGTTTTGAGGATGTGAATGGCTAGATTTCGAGAAATGGATGGCGCAAAGCTTCATCTGCAATGATTATAGGCGGATATAAATCAGGTGTGAAAAGTCAGATTACTGGATTGTCAGCTTCCTACAGCATCTTTGACAAAGTTATGGGTCAAACATTTAGGAATCGGCCAAGTACGTTCGGTCTTGCCATGTTGACTTGGCCGATTCCCAAATGCTGATTGCAAGAGCAGGTCGAATAGGCTTGATTAAGGTCATGACTATCACGGCCATAGAAAGCTTTCCCGATTTACTGCGCCAATGACACCATCAATATTGTTGGACCAAACAGAAGGATCCTCAAATCGCGTGAAGAAGTTATGAATTGCATGTTGCTGTGAATCACTCAATCTACCTTGGCGGCTTTGAATTAATCTGACGACAAGTTTTCGAAAAGGTGATAAAGGCTCATTGTCAGGAGTCGTCGTCGTTGGATCAAAGTCTTTATTACGGGCAATTCCCAACCAATCGTCCCATACTTCTTGGACAACGGAATTGATCCTGTCGCCTGTCTCACATCGAGTTAGCGCCGTTCTCATAGTTTGCTCTGTGATACCCAAGCTGGGCAGTTGAAATTCGCCAAGATGTTGCAAAATCGCTGTTATCAATTGTTTGGCCTGTTGCGGATACAGATTGCGAATGGCAGAAGATTTCACACACTCAAGCTGGGTCTGCTTTAGTTGATTGTTGGTCGATGTTGAAGGTTGGGATGGAATCGGTGTGAATGTCGCCCTTAGTACAGGTGGAGGTGTCCAGGTTTCGGTCGGCAACAGGGCAGGCGTTGGCGGGGAAATATTCTCTGGTTGGATAGTAGGTGTAGACATTGGCAATAGTTGAACTTGGCCGGCTGAATCTTCTTGGGATGGCCTCGAAAGCACTCTAGTACTGATTGACGAGGTGCCGGTTTGTTCATTGATCAAGGCAGTGATCGCCACAAGTCCGATGATGATGAGAATGACAAACAACCACGGAAAGAATCCAGATCTTCTGGGGGGGATTAACTCATATCGCCCGGGAAGCGCCGGTTTGGATAAAGGCGCTGGCTTCGTATCAAGTGGAAACGGTATTTTAGGTTTTAGAGTGGGTGACGGTTGAAGCTTAACCGATTTTTGTCCATTCAACCAAGTAACGTGTGTCTGACAATACTGACAAGTGTTCTCCCACAAGGGTAGTGTTTGTTCCCATGCTTCCAATATAAATACAGTATTGGTCTGAGCACAGATCACAACTTCATCACCAGGCTGCACTTTCCGGTGACTGATTGGACACTGTTGACCGACCTGGGATGAACCTTTTGTTAAGTGGATTTTATAATGTTTTGTTGCCATTGTTTTCTATACCGAGCCTTTTGAAAACAACTCCCCATTTAGATCACGGGACGTGGCTTTGAACTTCGACCTGACGTGCTACTGTTTTGTATGAAATTTTGAACTTCTTCGGGCTTGAAAGCAGGATATTTATCGACTAGGATCTGAAAGTTACTATGTGCCGCATCATAATTCCCTTTGTCGAACAAACGTGTTGCTTCTTCAAATATCCTTTGTGCATCTTGCTGCCGATCATCCCAGTCGTCGTCCTGTACCGCCGGGGATGCACTGGCCAATAGGGGGGAAACAGACCTTATCGGATCGTTCATTTTATACTCAAAGGTCTGATAGACTCCCTTTTCGCGCCAATGGGACAATTCAGGTTCATGCTGAATTACAGCTTGGAGAAGATGCCGGATTTCCTCGGCATCTTGCCGTTTTCCACTATTTTTCGCTTCCAACCATTGATTATAGAAAGCGGCCGCTCTAATAATGGCGGGCATTACTTGAGTTTGTAAAGTCGCGCTGGGCTTGAAAGATAACCAACCAAGGAGTTTAACGCCGTTAGGTCCATAGAAAAAAGCCGCCTTTTCTCGAATCGAATCAAGTACTAAAGCTAGATGCCAATCTGCATTGTAGATGGAATGCACGATCTGGAGGTCTTGCTGAGATAGAAATACGCCATGTCCCGGATGAGAATGATACCACCCAATCACGACCAGCCCTGGATACGTTAACTCCATCGCATCACGCACATGCGCGATTTCGGTCGGTCCAACAGTAAAATGCCCAATACTACGGTTATTACTTTCCTGGCGAATGGCATCAATGACGACAACAAAAATTAGCATGGGATCATCAATGTCGCGGAATGGGTGACCGACAAGCACGCCGCCGCTCTCTAATTGCGGTGTCTCTTTGACGTGTTGCCATACTTTTGTCAACACATCTTGAGTAACGTAAGCCTGAAAAGCTTTGTCCGGCTTACTTGGATCGCAGTCAGCAAAGCAAGCAAGTTGAACTTCAGTCGGCAATTTTTCTAAAGGCAATGATGGTGCAAACGGCTCACCAAAGCGAATGCGAGTTGACATTGGTTCCTCTACAAAGGTCGAGAAAGGCAGCTGCGCCGGATCAAGGTGCGTCATTTCCTATCGGCTGTACCGGATTGGTCAGAATTGAAGTAATCGATAAACGCTGGGTCATCGATAAAGCAGCTTGCCCGGCCATTTCAAGTGTCCATTTGGGGACACTCGTAGCGACCTGGGTTGGCGTTGGGATTAGGATCAGTGTAGACAAGGGCGAAACAGTGTCGTCCGGCTGAATTGTTGCTTTTCGAGCATCTTTCCCCAATGGGGGTGTTGTTGTACCACTATTACTGGCTGCTGGCGCTGCTTGTGTCACCGGTAAAGCTGACTGAGTAGCCATGAGCACAGTTGTCGTTCGCGGTTGTGCTGATGGTGGCTGCTGAACATTTGGGGTTGAAGGTTGTGCTGGCAAAGTAGCGGGAAAAAACCAAAGTGTTGCATAAGCAAACCAGACCATCAGGACAATTGTCAAGAGCACCCAAGCCCAATCAGGCGTTGCAATGTGCTGGCTGGATTGTGCTAGATGTAAATCTACATTGATACTATTCGCCTGATGGAAAGCGCGCTTATTCACAATGGTATACCC
>DAOTTR010000009.1:0-1917 GCA_034437715.1 Caldilineaceae bacterium | reverse complement strand
ACCTTCCCAGTTCCCGCCCGCATGGGCGTGAAAAATCTCAACGTCCGATTTACGCAGATGGCGGCGCAGCAGAGCCGAAGCGGCGCGCTCGTCGCGCAGGTCTAAGCTCAACAGCTTACAGCCAAGTTTGGCAGCCCGATCTAGCACATAATCACCCTTCGGATTAGATGGGCAAACGAAGAGCAAGGGGTAAACCCGGCTCAGTTCCGACGCGATTGCCAACATATGTTCACCGATGCCGGGCAGCGCTAAGCTGTCGGTAAATAGACAGATTGTTGGCGCACGGGGCAATCGCGAAACCCCGCTTATCACGGCAAGTTTGGACGGCATTGCTTTCGTTGCGGCTCCATTTATCGGGTCAAACGAACGCGCCTCAGTCATCGAGTTTGGCGCCATTTGCGCAAATAGGCGTTGCTGGGTACGCAATTCGCGGGCAAGAGGGGCATAGATGGGCCGTTCACCCTGCTCGTCAACATAATCCCATAAACCGTTGGGACAATACCGTTCATTGTCCCAACCAGGATGATTGAGGATCGGGTAAAGGCAGATCCCTTCCACCGGTGTGCCGACGCTGATCGCGGCGCGCGTTTCATTGCTTACATACTGTAGCCAACCAGGGCGCATCCAGCCTTCGGTGCCGGTTTCGGCAATAAAGAGTGGCCGCTGATAGCGACTGTAGACTTCGGCCAAGATATGGCGGAAAGGTTTGTATTGCGGTTCATGACGGTGGATGGTGCGGCCATGATTAAACCACTGATTGATTGGATAATAGTTAACGCCAATAATATCCAGGTATTTCTCTTGTCCCCCCACTTCTGGCCAGAGCCGACCCGCCAGGACATCCAAACTTTGATATTGGGCCAGGCGATAGGCCTCGGCCTCATGATGCCCCTGTGGACGATCAGGCGAGGCAACAATATTGATAACCGGCTCGATCTGGACAATACGCGCCTGCGGTAAGATTTGCCAAACGGCTTCGGTTGCCGCAATCGAGGCACGAATCAGTTGAATCTTCAATTCGCTATCCCGGCCCTGCGCAAATGGATTCATATAGGCCACGTCACCGCCAGCCCAGGCAACGAACGAGATTTCATTGACGGGGACGATCAAGGGGTTTGTATCTGTTTCATCGGCCAACAACTGCGTAAAAGCACGCGTCAAGTTGGCGAACCGGTCAATAAACGCAGGAGCAAAGATGTCCAGGTCATCAGGCCACCCATAATGGAACAGATCCCAAATAATCTGCATGCCGGTCGCCTGCGCTGCCGCAAGCATGGGTCGCACGCTCGAAAAATCATAAAATCCGGGTTTGGTTTCGATCAAGTGCCAGCGTAAACCTTCGCGCACCGTCAGGATGCCTTGGGCTTGTAAACGCTGATAATCGGCCAGCACGTGCAGAGCTGTATGATGTTGGGTTGCAGCCAGTAGATCCAAACGCTTACCGGACCGAACCCGGTGCGAAGAGCACTCAAAGCCACCAATAAAAAAGCTCCGAAACAATGAGCTATTCAAAAACAACCATCCCTTTCTTACGGGCCAAATTGTAAAATCTCACCACTTCACCCATACAGCCAGGTGAATCCTTCTATCAGATGAAGGTTAGGTATACAGATGGGCGTAGCCATTCAGTTGTTTGCGACTTGGACATTGACAGGCAAATCGCAAATTGAGTGAGTACATTTCAACGGTCACGATTAGCATAAGAATTGAACGCATAAAGCGCAATAGACGACGATACAGAGCTTAGATATAGATGCGGGTACATCCAATAAATAGCATTCTTTTTGTGTGACTTGTCTTGTACCTTGGACACATAGCCAGATACATAGACGTAGCCTCAAGCATCGCTTATGCTTCAACTCAGGATGAATTGTCTAGCGCCGATTAGTTTATGTTTGTAGAAAAGAGATGTAGAGA
>DAOTTR010000008.1:0-5458 GCA_034437715.1 Caldilineaceae bacterium | reverse complement strand
ATGATGACCGATATCGAAGGTGTGGCCGGTGTGGTCTCTTTTGCCGACCAAGCCTTTGCCGATGGTCGCTATTATGATAACGCCAAGAAATTGCTCACCGCCGAGATCAATGCGGCGGTGGAAGGGTTATTGGCGGCGGGTGTGGAAGATGTTTTGGTCTGCGACGGCCATGGCGCGGGGGGCGTCTGGTTCGAGGATCTGCATCCCCAAGCCAAGTTGTTGCACGGTCGCCCGATTACGTTGGCTCAGTTGTTCGCACCCCTGCCTGACTACGAAGCGATTGTGATCATCGGTCAGCACGCCATGGCCGGCGTGGCGACCAGCAATCAGAACCACACCCAATCCAGCCAGACCATCGACTATATCAAGCTCAACGGCCAGCCGATTGGCGAAATCGCCCAATTTTCGCTTTATGCCGGTGCATTGGGGATTCCGACGATCTACCTCAGCGGTGAGCTGGATGCGTGTAAAGAGATCGAAGCGCTGATCCCGCGTGTGGTCACCAGCAGCGTCAAGCAGGGGTTGAGCCGCGGTGCGGCAGTTTCGCTATCGGCAACGGTGGCACGCGCCCTCATTCGCCGCGACATTCAACGCGCCGTCGAACAACATCGCGCCAACCCAATTGCGCCCCTCGTCTGGCCGGGCCCCTATGTGGTGGAGAAGCGCTTCTTCCATACCCACGTCACCGACCAAGCTGTCATGCAACCGGGCGCGATCCGAATCGACAGCCAGACGGTCCAATATCACGGTGATGAAATTCAGAAAGTGGTCTATCGCTAGCGTTCGCCACTACACGCCGCTACATAGGGTGAGGGTTGATCGATCAACCCTCACCCTATTTTATTGTAACGATTACGACAACGTTAAATTCGTGTTGAATGAATTCAACACCTACGACGGGAAACGTGTTTAAACACGTTTGCTATCCCAGGCGCTGCATGAATGCAGCGCAGCAGGTGATGAAATTTAACGTTGGCGTACGATTCAGGCCAATCGCATTCACCACCGGGAACGCGCTCAGGGGGCGCGTTCCCGGCTGAATCGTTACTTTTTATTTATATTTGTACCGTCGCATCTTGCATTTGGCGTAGCTTCCAGATAAACGAATCGGTAGGGAGTTCGACCATGTCATAGGTGATGGCCTGACCTGCCGCCACATCGCCTTTGAGCTTGGCACCCTGACAAAGACCCAGCGGCAGCAAGCGTTCTGCCTTGGCGACCGTTGCCTTTTCACAATGGCCCAGCACCGTGTAACCGCCGCCACCATCCAAGGTTTCCCCTTCTTCCAAATGGCGCTTGGCAATGGTGATACATTCGGCGGTGGGCGTGGGCAGCGCGGCCCCGGTCGTTTGTCCATAAAAAACCGCGTTCATAATCGAAATCGGCGTTTCCACCGCCACTAGGTGATAGGGCCGCCAGAGCAGATAGTTGTGATCGTTGCCGCCAGGGGCGAGATAGTAGGCGCGCAGATCCTCTTGGATAAAGGGATGCTCGGTGCGGATCACACAAAAGACCCCCATTTTGAGGCCATTCGGCAACAGCGTTTTGCCATCGCGCGCCACACTGTTCGCCAATTCAACCACGCCCTGTTGACTGAGGATGCCGCCCTCTGACTGTAAACTGAACAGCTTGGCGATGTCATCAATATTGACGGCGGGTTCGTGCATACCGCGCACATCGGGTACCAGACCGGCGGCATTGGCCAGCGCCGTCATTTCCACATTGGCTTTGGTGCCATCGCGGAACGAGTTAAACATCTTGGCGTTGATCGTGCGCCGCTCAATCATCTCCTGGCTAAAGCCAAAGCGCTGGGCGACGCTATCCGGCGTGCCTTGTGGATCATCGGCATAGAGAATGGTGCCGCGGCCCGCGGCCACAATCTCGAACCCCAAGGCACGCGCCCAATCGATCATATTCATGGTGCAGCCCGGTTGATCGCCATCGACCAGCGTGTAGACCACGCCTGCGCTGTCGGCCATGCGCCGCAGAATGGCACCGACTGTTACATCAGCTTCGACATTGACCATGATCACATGTTTGCGATTGAGAATCGCATGATAGGCCATGCGCGCCCCCACTTCGGGAACGCCGGTCGCCTCGACTACTACGTCCACCAATTCACATTCGGGGACGAGCATACCATCTTCGACAATCGCACGCTTGCCACTGCGAATAATGTCGTGGAGCTCAGCGCGGTTGTGCGCCACGCGTAGGGCATCCTCTGGCAGACGACCGGCCACTGTATAGGCATGACGGGCACGATCCACATCGATCTCGGCGATGACAGCCACTTCCATGCCGCGCATCTGGGAAAGTTGGGCAACGACACCAGCACCGAATTTACCGGTGCCAATAATGCCGACTCGGATCGGACGATTTTCGGCAACACGCTGGGCGAGCATTGTACTGTACATGGGAGCCTCCTTTGGAAAATGATCGATCAGGAAGGACTAAACTGGTCTAGCCAATTGTACTTTATTTATCTTTGCGATCGAGCACGGCTATGGTCAAGCGCGAAATGCAGACCAGCCGCTCTTTCTCGTCATGGATCTGGGTCTGCCAGATCTGGGTTGAGCCGCCAATGTGGATTGGGCGCGTTGTGCCAGTCACATAGCCGGACCGCGCAGCACGAACGTGGTTGGCGTTGATCTCCAGCCCCACACACATTTTCTCTGCGCTGTTTACACACAGGATGGCGGCAATGCTGCCCAAGGTCTCGGCTAGCACCACTGAAGCGCCGCCATGCAACAGGCCATAGGGCTGCACCGTGCGCTGATCAACGGGCATCGTGGCGGTGAGAAAATCGTCGCCAACCGCCGTGATTTCAATGCCCAGATGCTCAGCCAGCGTGTTCTTGGAAAAAGCGTTGATCGCCTCAACTGAAGGTTCTGCAAACCAAATCGACATAATCGCTTCCTTGCCTGGCTGTGCCAGCAATGTTGAAGTTAACGAGAAAACTCTAAAAACGTGAGCACTTGCTCCTGAAAAGCCAGTGGCTGTTCCAGATGAATGGTATGGCCGGCGTTGGGAACAATGGCAACGGTAGCATTGGGTAAGTGCGCGGCCATTTGCCCGGCAATTTCGTTGAACTTTGGATCCAATTCACCAGCGAGCAACAAGGTTGGCATTGACAACGCCGCTAGTTGCTCCCAGAGGGCGGGTTGTGCGCCCGTGCCCATGCCGCGCAGACTGTTGGCCAGCCCCAGCGGTCGATTGCGTAGGCGCTGGCTGTGTAATTGTGCTTGTGTCGCGGCGGGTGAGCTTTGCTGACTGGCAAAGAGCGGTAACCGTTCCCACTCCTGGACAAAGGCTGCTATGCCGCCTGCTTCGATACGGTCGGCCAAGCCTTCATCACTGCGTACCCGCTCCTGGCGCGCTGTGGCGTCTGCCAATCCTGGCGAAGCACTTTCCAAAATTAACCGCTGCACCAGATGCGGATAGGTAACTGCAAAATAGAGCGCCAGTCGCCCGCCCATGGAATAGCCCAACAAATTGACCGGTCCTGGCGCAAGGATGGTGAGTAAAAGCGCTACATCATCGGCGCTTTGCTCCATGCTATAGCGCGCAGGCGCGGCGGGCGCGGCGGTTTGGCCATGGCCCAGCAGATCAATGGTGATGGTGGGCAAGTGCGGAGAAAATGCCTGTACCTGTGCGGCCCAATTGCCGCCACTGCCCGTAAACCCATGCAGCAACACCAGGGGCGTTTGCTTTGGTTTCACAGGCGGGGAAGGGCTGGTTACTTCGTATTGGTAATCAACACCATGAATCGAGAGCGTTGGCATCGTCGCATCTCCTTTGCCGAAGGTGATTGCATGAGGGGTCACGCCGAACTGATTACGCCCGTGGCGCTTCATGTCGCGTTTGCATGAGTATTTCGACGACCGTGCGGCGTTCAATTTTGCCCGATGCGGTTTGTGGCAGGGCTGCGGTAAAAGCAATGAGTCGCGGCTGTTTGTAGCCAGCAAGCTGTTGGCGACTAAAGGCCAGCAACTCCGCCGCGGTCATTTGGGTCTCTGGCTGGCATTCCACTAGCGCTGCCACCCGCTGCCCCCACTCGGCGTCGGGCAAGCCGACGACACAGGCATCCGCCACTGCGGGATGTTGGCGCAACACCTCTTCAACCTCGGCGGGATAGATATTTTCGCCGCCACTGATGATAATGTCATTGCGCCGCTGCACAAGCCAGAGATCGCCCTCGTCATCCAGAAAGCCAATGTCGCCGGTGAACAGTTCACCATTGCGCAACGTCTTGGCTGTTGCGTCGGGATTCTTGTAATATTCGGCCATCACGGTGGGGCCCTTGACCACAATTTCGCCCTTTTCACCGGCGGCCAAGCTGTTGCCCGCTTCGTCAACAATGCGTACGCGGGTAAACATGAGTGGTTTGCCCACACTGCCTGGTTTGCGCACAACGTCTGCTGGACAGAGCGTTGCCACCTGGGATGCCGCCTCGGTAAGGCCATAGGTGGTGGCGACTGGCGCACCACTTTGGCGGCTTTCTGCTAATAGTTCTGGCGTCGCCGCCGCACCACCCAACAAAATGTGGCGCAGCGTTGGCGGCCACGGTCGGCCTTGGCGCAAGGCCAGCAAACGCTGCAACATCGTAGGCACAACCGAGGTCAACGTGATTTGATCGCGCTCCAGGCTGGCATCAAAGGTTTCCAGTTCAAAGCGTTCATGCAGCACAATCGCCGTACCATAGAGACAAGCGCGAAAGACCACCGCCAGCCCACCCACATGATAGAGCGGCAAGCAACTCAACCAACGATCGGTTGGCAACAATCCCAACCGATAGGAGGAAGCGGTTGCGCCCCAAAAGTGATTGGCAAAGGTCAACACCGCGCCCTTGGGACGCCCCGTCGTGCCAGAGGTAAAGACAATCGCCTGGGGCGCGTCCAACTGAAATGGGTGTGGTGATACGGTTGGTCTGTTCTCTGTCTGTAGCATCAATGTGGTGGCGTCTATCACCACAACATCGCCCACGTTCAGTTGGGTAGCAACGGCTGCCGTTTCGTCGCCATAAATGATCAGCCGACAATCCGCTTGGTCGATCTGCCAACGCAATTCGGCAACCGTAAGTCGCGTATTGAGCGGCACCAGCACCATACCCAAGCGCGCCAACGCATGAATCAGACAAACAGACGCCAACCCATTCGGCATCAGCGTGGCAATGGGTTGCCCCGGCGTCACCCCCTGCGCAAGCAAGCCCGCGCCATAGTGATCGACCAACTGATCCAGCTCGCCATAGGTCCACTGCCGGTCGCCGATGATCAACGCCGTAGCCCGAGGCGTGGCGTAGGCACGGGCTGTAAGCCAATCTTGCATCAATGTCTACTCCATCACGGTCGCCAGGGGTATTGGCGGAAGTTGGGTTTGCGCTTTTCGACAAAGGCATTGCGCCCTTCGGCGCCTTCCTCGGTCATGTAGAAGAGCATGGTGGCGTCGCCGGCCAGCGCTT
>DAOTTR010000007.1:0-2024 GCA_034437715.1 Caldilineaceae bacterium | reverse complement strand
TTGGCCTCTACCAGGGGTGTCCATCCCTCCCCCAATTGGATCATGGCGTCGCGGCGCTGGACTGGCAACACTTCCTCGTAACGCCACAGGCTAGCGACGCGGGTTTTGAGCGCATCCTTGGTCATGGTGAGCGCGGCGGTCTGGAGATCATAGCGCACCAGCAGTGGCCGCTGACAGGCCGGGCAGAGATTCATCAGTTGATTGGCGGCATAGATGGTGCCGCATTTGCCACACTCCAGGTGCGTCATGGTTGATTTCGTTGTCACAGGCATTTCTTTCTATAAAATCTTTCCCAGAAACAGCGCAGCGGTGTTACTGCAATTTACCTTCTGCATATTGCTGGCGTAGCACCTTCTTGTCAAATTTGCCCACGCTCGTCTTGGGAATGGCGTTGATGGTGATGATCGTATCAGGTAATTGGAACTTGGCAAAGTGCTGGGCCAAGTGATCGATCAATTCGGCGGCGCTGACGCTCTCTACGCCGGGCGCGCAGACCACGCAGGCCAGCGGGCGCTCGGTCCAGCGTTCATCGGGAATGGCAATTACGACGGCTTCCATTACATTGGGGTGGGCCATCAGTTCATTTTCCAGCGCGACACTGGAGATCCATTCGCCGCCACTCTTGATCAGATCCTTGGTACGGTCGGTGATCTCCATATAGCCGTCGGCGCTGATCGTTGCCACATCGCCGGTGCGGAACCAACCGTCGGCGGTGAAGCTTTCAGGTGTGGGTTCATGTTTGAAATAGCTACGGATGACCCACGGGCCGCGCACTTGCACTTCGCCCATGGTGGCCCCGTCCCACGGCAGTTCGTCGCCTTGGTCGTTGACAATGCGCATTTCCACGCCGGGCACCATATAACCCTGTTTGGCCTTAATGTCCCACTTTTCATGATCAGGAAGTCCCTGGTGGTGGCCCTGTAAATTAGAGACTGTGCCCAACGGTGACATTTCCGTCATGCCCCAGGCGTGCATGACGCTGACGCCCAACTCCTTTTCATAGCCTTCAATCAATGCCCGCGGCATGGCCGAGCCGCCCACCACCAGCGCGCGGATGCTGGAGATATTGCGCGAATTGGCGCGCAATTCATGATACAGCCCCGTCCAGATCGTGGGCACCCCGGCGGCGACCGTCACCCGGTGTTCTTCGATCATGGCGGCCAGGGGTTGTGCCTGTAAATGCGGCCCAGGCATAATCATCTCCGCCCCGGCATAGATACAGGCATAGGGCAAGCCCCAGGCCATGGCATGAAATTGGGGCACCACGGGTAGCACCACATCGGCTTCGGTGATAGCCAGCGAATTGGCCAGGCAAACGCCCAGGGTGTGCATATACATGGAACGGTGACTGTAGAGCGCACCTTTGGGATTGCCGGTTGTCCCGCTGGTATAACAGAGGCCCATGGCCATGGTTTCATCCGTGGACTTCCAGGTGTATTGATCATCGGCATCGGCCATCAGATCCTCATAGTAGAGCACATTGGGCAACGCTGTGCTGACGCCCTTGGTTGCGTTGATCAAGACGATCTGCTGCACACAGTCGATCTTGCCCACCAGCCGTTCAAAGAGCGGTAGCAAGGTACCATCGACAAAGATCACCTTGTCCTCGGCATGGTTGATGATGTACGCCAGCTGTTCGGGCAAGAGCCGGATGTTCAACGTGTGGCAAATGGCCCCGGTACCGGGAATGCCATAGTACATTTCCAGGTGTTGATAGTTGTTCCAGGCAAAGGTGCCGACGCGATCCCCAACCGTGACGCCCAGGCTTTCCAACACGTTGGCCAGGCGCTTCACCCGACCATAGAAATCGGCAAAGGTGTAGTGATGAAAGCTGCCGTTGGGCAGTTTCGTCCAA
Organism: Caldilineaceae bacterium; assembly: GCA_034437715.1. Taxonomy (GTDB): domain Bacteria; phylum Chloroflexota; class Anaerolineae; order Caldilineales; family Caldilineaceae; genus JAHBVH01. The sequence goes on along the minus strand of DAOTTR010000007.1, from coordinate 169 downwards.
ATCTTTTTGTGGGGATAAAGCCGGTTGCCGTGTTCCAAAATCCGATCCAACGTGAGCGGGTAGTCCATCATCAGACCTTGCATGGTTTTCTCCTTTGGCTAGAGTGGGTTTGATCGGTCTAAGCAAATCGTAAGTGGGAAGCTTGGCCCCATTGTACCACCAATCGCAA
>DAOTTR010000006.1:0-1758 GCA_034437715.1 Caldilineaceae bacterium | reverse complement strand
CGCTTCCAACGCGGTTTGCAGTTGGGTCGCTTGCTGCTGTAGCGTTTGCAGCGCTGGTGTGAAGTGCCGTTCCATGCGCAGCACGTCCTGCACAAAAGCCAGAAAATCCAACGCTTGGGCGCGCCGGTGTAAATTGGTGGGGTCGGTCAGGGACGCGTCGTTCCCAAACTCGGTCAACTCGGCTTGCAGCGCGTCTAGATTCATAAGGGTTCGTAGGGTGAAAGGTTATTGCCATACTGGGAAATTGCCAGTCCCCGCCATTTGACGCATCTGCGCCTTAAAGCGGCGCATAAAGCCCAGCCGCTCGCCTTCCCAATGCATGGGCTGACCAATTGTGACCTGGCAGAAAAATGGCACAAAGAGCGAGGTCCCCTTGGCCAAGGCCTTGCCCGTGCCATACATAAAGACCGGAATCACAGGGGCTTCGGGAAAACGCTCGGCCAGCAGGGTAATGCCGGCTTTAAAATCCGAGAATTGCTCGGGATCACCGCGCGAGCCTTCGGGGAAGAAGATCAGAATATCCCCGGCGGCCAGCGCTTCATAACTGGGCGTGAGGGGATCGACACCTTTTGCGCTACGCTCGCGGTCAATGGGAATAATGCCCATGACTTTGCCCGAAAACCAAGCCAGCCAGCGATTGCTAAACCAGTAATCGCTGGCACCCACCGGTCGCACCCGCGACATGCGCTGGAGCGGAAACAAGCACATCAAAATCGCCGTATCCAGGTGACTGTTGTGATTGGCCGCGAGGATGGCCGGGCCGTGTTTGGGCAGGCGATCGCGATTGCGCACGGTCAGGCCCAAGACAATATGGATCACCGGACAGAAGACGAAGATAAAGACCAGATAGCGGATCAATTTTAGCATAGCAAATCTTAGAAAAATAAGTTGATGTAATAAAAGAAGAGCGGCGCGGCATAGGCCAAGGGGTAGATCGAGAGTAGAATACCGCCTTGGCCTGTCAACACGCGATCCGCTTCGTTGATCTCTAACGCGTTTTGGATGCTGCGTACCGTCACGTTGCCGAGATACGCGCCACCCCCGATCAACAAACCAGAAACCAGCGCGTTCACCGCGGTCGCCTCGATCAGCCAAGGGCCCAATCCCCATGCCACAATGCCCACGCCCAGAATACTCAGAATCCCGCCCAACCCCACCAGCGAGGCATGAAAGACCGGCCGCGACCAATCATTTACGCGCAATCGCAACAGGGTTGCCTGGAGCAATATTTGTGCATGTACCAGCAACAGCAGATAGAGCAGATAATTCCCACCACTGATCAAGCTATCCAACGCGCTGCCGCGCACCAACAGCAGCCCTAGGTGGCTGAAGCCGAAGACCAAGGTAAAGAGACCCCAGCCAAGCTTTAAAATCGTATTGAAGGGGTGCGCCGAGGTCTCATAGCTGCCCACGATCCAAGCGGCCAGGGCGAAGATCAAAAATGGTATAAAACTCAGTGCCAACGCAGAATAGTGCGCGCCAATCCAATAAAACTGCACAGGAATTGCTAGATACCCCAACATGACCAAGGTGCGCTCGGCACGCCGCAACGGCATAATGCTACAATATTCTTTAAAGGCTTGAAAGCTGACAAAGCCCAGCAGTACAAGCGCCAATGTTGTATTGGCGACGAACGCATTGAGATAGAGCATGGCCAGGAGAGACCACGCCAAAGGTCGTACTTCCAGTCGAGTCATGGTAGTAATTTTTTCAACAGATATCATGAATAAGTTATACCTCATAGATAAAACCCTTAAA
>DAOTTR010000005.1:0-9991 GCA_034437715.1 Caldilineaceae bacterium | reverse complement strand
ACAACGTCATTCATAGTAAGCTATCCAGTACCCATGTTGGTTTGCAAAAATTCAGCAGCCACCATTATAGCACAAGGGGGCATGATCCATCCGTTTTCATCCCTGGGATCGCCGCCATTCTGGCGGCATTCTCAGGGATGAAAACGGATGGGACGGACGATGGGAGATGCCGGCGGGTCGCTTGGGCTACAGTGTAGGAATATGTTATACTGTTCGACGCCGCGTGTTTACGATAGACGTTGCCAGCGCGCCTGGCTCAATAGGCGTACGGTGAGATAGGCAATGGCCAAAAAGCTGGAAAAAAGCAGGGTCACGCCGATGGTACGTGGGTAGGCCAAAGGATCGAGCAGGCGGGGCAGGATATCCGCCAAGAGCAGATGGGGATTGGAGATCACATCCCAACTGTTCCAGCGCAGAAAGCGCCCTAGATAGATGCCAAAGCCGCTCAGGGTCAAGGTGAGACAAACGACGAGTACGCTCACAAAGCGGTTATATTGCGCAGTCAATACTTCCTGGACAATCCAAAGCGCAGTAAAGCCCAGGATTAAGCCATTCCAGGCAAAGGAAAAGATCAGCATCAGATCGTACCAGAGTGGCACATTCTGGCGTTCGCTCAGGTGCAAAAAATCGGTTACCAGATAGGGTGCGTTGGGAAAGAAAACCAGCCAACCGAGCAATAGGGGCCACTGGAGGATGCGCAAGCGGGGCGCGTATTGATGCAACGCCCAGAGCAGCAAGGCACTGCAGAGCGGCAGCCAGGCTAGGAAAAGGTTCCACGTTAAAAAGCGATAGGTTGGGTTGCCCCCTGTATAATAAAAACGCACTCCCCAGATCGCAATACTCAAGCACGAAGAAACGCAGAGTACGATCAGCAAGGGCACCTTATCCAAGTTCCGTCGCAAGCCAGAAAACAGGTCCATCATTCACCTCAATCTTTTGCTAGATCAATCAACTACTTAATTTCAGCTAATCAATCGATTTTCTAGCAAAGTATAGTAACATACAAAATACAACCAATGTTCCAAAACGAAAGTGGCTTTGCCATCCATGACTTATACACTAAAAATCGGCGCGCTAACCTGTCATCTTCTTGACGATGGCCTGCAACCGGTCGATGGCGGCGGATTTTTTGGCGTAGTCCCGCGCCTGCTCTGGCAACGCGTGATCCGCCCGGACGAAAACAACCTAATCCCCAGCAAAACACGCTGCCTGCTGATTGAGTCCGACGCGGGCCTCATCTTAGTCGATACGGGCAACGGCGACAAATTGTCCACCAAAGAGCGCGAGCGGATGGGCTTTGGCGGACGCACCGATCGCTTGGTACAGGGCTTGGCGTGCGTGGGCTATCAGCCCGCCGATGTGGATATTGTCGTGCTCACGCATCTACATGCCGATCACGCGGGCGGGGCCACACGGTGGGACACGCCCGATCATACACCAGGGCAGGCGATCCCCACCTTTCCCCAGGCGCGCTATCTGGCCCAGCGGCTGGATCTGGCCGAAGCCAGCTTTCCCAACGAACGCACCAACGCCACCTTTCATGCCCACAACTGGCAACCGTTGATCGAGCGCGGGCAACTCGCGGTTGTCGATGGGCCACAACAGATCGCCACCGGCGTAAGCACCGAGATTGCGCCCGGCCACACAGCAGCGCTACAGATGGTCTGGGTAGAGTACAGTGGCGAAAGCTTACTCTTTTTGGGTGATGCCTGTAGCTGGGCAGCGCATATGAATCGATTGGCTTGGGTGCCGGCCTTTGATATCTATCCCCAAACCAGCATCGAAACCAAGCGGCGCATTGCCCACGAAGCGTTTGCACGCAACAGCTTGCTCGTCTTCCAGCACGATGCCCAGGTGGTGACGGGTCGGCTGACAACCGGCGATCGCGGGCTGGTAGTCCAACCAGAAATTACCGAAGAGGCCTGGATCGACCAGTAGAGACGCAAGATTTTGCGTCTTCTGAATATCGAACGAAATTTTCACCCCAATCCGGTAGAGATGCAAGATTTTGCGTCTCTACCGGCCATAAATCATTAAACCAGAAGGAAGGAACCAGTATGCACATCCTGATCACCGGGATCTCCGGGCGGATTGGCGCGAATTTAGCCAAAGCGCTGGTCGAAGGTGGCCATACCGTGCGCGGATTGATTTGGGAAAATGATCGCCGTTCGGAAAAATTTGATGGCTTGCCCGTCGAATTGGTCGAAGGCACGATTACCAACCAGGCCGATGTAGCACGCGCCATGGCGGGCGTTGATGCGGTTTGTCATCTGGCCGCAGCTTTTCAAGGCGGTGGCCCCTTTACAAATGAGCAATATTTTGAGATCAACGTGCGCGGTACCTTCAACATGTTGGAAGCGGCGCGCCAACAGAGCCCAGGGTTGCAACACTTTTTCTACGTCAGCAGCGATGCCATCTACGCGAAGTATATTCCCGGCGGCATTCCCGAGCCGATCCAGGAAGACAATATGAAAATCGCGCCCGGTGGACAATACGCGCTTACCAAATATCTGGGCGAGGAGTTGGCCCTGGGCTATCAGCGTAACTTTGGCTTGCCCGTAACGGTTTTTCGCTTTGCCCTGGCTGTGGCCGGTGATGAAATTCTGGACTTTCCCCAGTTCTATCTGCACCACTGGTTGAAGACCTATGAAAAATTGGCTACTGAAAAGTCAACGACGCCCGAAGCGGTTGGGGTCTATCAACAGTTGCTAGCCTTGCGTCCAGCCGATGAAGCCGCGGCCCAGCGCACGTTGCTCCTTGCGCGCGATGAACAGGGCCGTTCCTATAAAAAACACATTGCCGACGTACGCGACATTGTGCAAGGCTTTACCAACGCAATTGGCAAACCCGGCGCGATTGGACAGATCTTTCAATTGGCCGCGCCCAAACCCTATACGTGGGCGGAAACCATTCCCTATTTGGCGGCAAAGCTCGGCGTAGATTATGTAGATGTGAACTTGGTCGGCCAGATACCCACCTTCTACGAATTTGACATGAGCAAAGGGCAACGCCTGTTCGATTACCAGCCGCGCTATGACATCTTTGCCATGATCGACGACGCGGTTGCCTTTCGCCAAGGCCAGGCGACCGGCGTGATTCCGACGCATGTCACGCGCTAGTCCACTGTTACACAAGTTTTGATGGCATAACGTAGGTCACGTTTGCAACGTGACAGGCTCGTTCCATGCAAACCATTCGGTTGTAACCACACAAGCGTTGCAAGGCTTTGCATGGACGCTGTTGTGGGCTTGGGTAGATTGTCACGTTACAAACGTGACCTACAAAGACTTAAGGACAGTAGAAAGAAATAAGTATGCAGTAGGGGCGGCTTGCCGCCGCCCGTTCGCAGCGAGCCAAACGCGGGGCGGCTGCGCGGCCGCCCCTACGCATGATTTTGTTTGGCAAGCGCTGGATACTTATTCCTTTGAAAGCGCTTTAGTCTTTGCTACCGATCAACGCTTACTTTACACTGCACGAGCATTCAGCCAAAAGTTTCAGCCAACCATCCTGCGATGAAAGGTAATTCGCGTGTCACCGTTTCGGTCGGCGGCGTTTCGGCGTCTATGGTATTCAACCCTGGCCGTGGCGGGGGCACAGGGCATGGAACGCACGGCAACCGCCTGGCTGACGCTGGAGGCGGGCGGCGGCGCGTTTGCGATTGGGCTGACCTTTGCGGCGCGCATGTTGCCGTCACTGCTCTTCGGGTTGGCCGCGGGCACGATTGCCGATCGCGGGGATCGCGCCCGCCAACTGCGAACTGTGGCAGGCGTGTCGCTGCTGCTCATGGCATTCTTTGGCTGGCTGATTGGCACAGGCGGCATTCAAGTTTGGCAAGTGGTCGCTTTCTCGTTTGCCGCAGGCTGTGTGCAAGTTTTCGACACACCGGCGCGCCAAGCACTCGTGCTGGACATCGTTGACCGCGAGGCCGCGCCGCGTGCCTTGGCCCTCAATGCGTTGGGCGCACGTATTGTCATCGCCTTGGGTGCGTTTGGGGCAGGGGTGCTCATTCCGTTGATAGGGGTAGGTCGCTGCTTTTGGGTGGTTGCCGTCGGCTATGGGCTTGTCGCGCTCCTGGTTGCGGCGTTGCGCGTGCCACAGGAACGGCAAAGCACAGTCGCCCGCCCACCCTTTACCCAGGCATTGCGCGACGCGGCGCGGCTGATCGTGGCCGTGCCGGGCCTACGCATTCTGATCATCTCGGGGCTGGTCTGTGAGATCTTTGCTTTCTCACACAGCAGTGCGTTGCCCCTTCTGGCCCAGGATGTGCTGGCGGCTGGGGCCGAGGGACTGGGCACGCTGAATGCCGCCGTAGCGATTGGCAGCGCGGTGGCGGTGGCGTTGCTCGCGATGTTGCCAGGGCGACAGGCGCGTCAACCATTACTGGGGGTGATCTTTTTCTTATACGGTCTATCGATTCTGGTTTTGGGGGTCACGCGTGACTTGCGGACGGCGGCGGCGGTGCTGGTTGTGACAGGCATGTGTGCCGGCGCGTTTGATGTGTTGCAGCAGACGCTGATCCAGATGGCGGTGCCCAATGAGCAACGCGGGCGTGCCGTTGGCATCTGGGTACTCGGTCTGGGCTCGGCACCCATCGGCCATATGGAGATGGGGCTCCTGATTGGCGCGTTGGGGGCATCGAGCGCGCTGCTCATTAACGGCACATTGACCGTCATCGCCGCCGCGCTCCTGCTGGCCTATGCCCCCGACTATCGGTGGACGCTACGGGGAAGGCCCAAGCCATCGACATAGCAAAGCAACCGCGGTGCTCACTTGGCGGTTGGCCGGCGCTCCCCTGCCGCCAACTGTGCGGCGATTTGATTGGCTTTGGGGCTCAACGTCATCACATCGACATCGTCCAAACTGTTACTGAGCGCCACTAGATAGGGTGATATCTCATCACTCTCTTTGAAGCTGCTCAACATATCGCCGATATCGGTAAGTTCCCCAATATCAAGTTTTTTTTCTTCTTCCAGCAACGCTTGTAAATCTTGCGAGGGTGGCGCACCGGGTGGTTGGGCTCCTGGTTGCGCGGGCGGCGTTGCAGTCGGCGCGCCCGGCGGGACTGTCCCCGGTGGCGGTGGCACACCGGGGGGTTGTACACCGGGGGGTAATGTCCCCGGTTGCGCTGGTTGCGTGGCGGGTTGCGGCGCGCCGGGGGGTACCGTTCCTGGCGGTTGTGTGCCGGGTTGTGGTGCGCCGAGTTGTGGTGCGCCGGGTTGCTGTACGCCAGGTTGTGTCCCGGGTGGTTGCACGCCTGCGGGTTGTGTGCCTGGCGGTTGTACAGTGCCGGTCGCTGGTTGATTCGATGCGGTTGCTTGTGCGCCAGAGGGATCAGCCGGATTTGTCTGGGCTTGCGCAGCTTGCTCGAAGGCAGCTTGCTCGGCAACCCAGGCTTCTGCACTTTGCGCTTTTTGTTGCTGCACCGCCACGCGGGCGAGGCGTGCGCCATTGCCCCAGCCGAGCGTCGCCATGAGGTACATCCACCAAGGTAAGGGGGAAACGGCCACGAGCAAAGCCAGCACCAATGCCACGCCAGTGATGATCGTGCTCCAGAAGATCGCCGGCTGCCCGCGCAGCGACATGAGCAGGGGCGCACGCTCCGACGGCAAAAGGATCGGGGTTTCTGCGCCAGCAATTGATCGCATGAGCCAGAGCCATTGGCCGACGAGCAAGAGTACAATCAAAAGCAGGCCCAGCAGCAACCAAGGCAGCAAGCGTTTAGGCGGCTTGCCATAGGGGCGATTTTCAATTGAATGGATCATTAGATAAACCCCGCGACCATGGTCGGGACAAAAACAAAACTAACCCCAGAGATGAGTAACAGGATCGCTAGGTAGAAAGCGGCCTTATAGGTGTGCCCGCCATCGGTGGCGATGATGGCATAGGCATTGATGATACAGACAAAAATCACCATAAAGATGGTAATCAAGTTGTAAAAGGCCACATCCGGCGTGTTGAAGGTAGGCATCATTTGCGTGGCTGTCGCGGTAGCACTCGTGTCCAGCCCGGCAGCCGCGGCATCGATTATGCCCACGAAATTACGGATGATCTCCAGAATCGCGACCAGGAGGACCACGATTGTGCCGTGCATGACAATGGTCAACCAGGAAAAGGTGGCGGCCACTACTTGGCGTTTGGCGCGCAACATAATGGTCTTGGTACTGAATTCGGCAGCCAGAAAGGCCACGGTATCGGGGTCACCACCCAGGCGAACGGCATCGTTAAAAATATTGATGGTTTCGCCGAGCAATTTACTACCCGATTCTAAGCCAAATTTGCGCCAGCATAGTTCGGGATCAACGGCGGCGATCAAGCGGCTACGCAAGCGTTGCAGATCGCGCTCCAAGGTTGGAAACGAGCTGAGATCAATCCGCGTCAGCGCCTCGGTGATGGTGGTACCGGTTGATACCGCCATACTGCCCAGGGAACGTAGAAAAGGACCGAATTCGCGATCTTTCTTATCGATTTCGCGACCCGCCAACATGCTGATCGCACCCAAAGGAACCAAAAAAAACGCCGCGACGATCAGAATCGGGCCTGCCGTTATCCCAACCATCGCCAAAGCGGAACAGCTAATCAAGAGACCGAGCATGGTATAGACAACGATCTTTTCGGCAACCCGTTGTGGCCAGGTGCCTTCGGGTGAATAGAGATCGATCACTTCTTTGGGGGCAGCGCGCGAGAGAACCCACGCGGTTACGCCAGCAATCGCCAGCACCGTCATCACCAACCCGCCAATGACCCCATTACTCAGCGCATAGATGAGCGAGGAAGTCATATTGATGACGACCATCAGCGCTGCCGAGACATTGACCGCAGCATAGGCATCTGTCCATTTGGTCAACGCTTCCAGGTCGCGCTCATATTCCTTTTCATAAGCCTCGCCCTGCACAGCGGCTTCTTCCGTGAGAAAATCCGCTTCGGGCTGCCCAGAGGTCATGGCATTGCCCAGGCGCAGCAGCAGACTGATCATCGCTTCCGACTTGACGGCCAGGCCCACTATGTTGCAAGCGCTGGCATAATCATAGCCCAGTTTTTGCGCCAGGAGATGGACGCGTTTGAAATACTCTGCCGGAATGCGCGGCAGGCTCGCCCCCAATTCGAAGATGCGGCTGCGTGAGATGCCCGACCCGGCAACAGCAGACATATAGCTAAGTTGATAAAAAAGCTCTGAGCTAGAGACCTCTTTAAAGGAGTCCTTGCTTATAAGCTTCCGAAATAATTTCGAAAAGTTTTTCAAAGCTGGACGAGCCTCCTCGCTTGTGGATCTTCTCTAAAATCATGGCGCGCTTGCGCAGTTCCGAATAGATCGATCGCCGTTTGCTCTCGGGCAGGCCACGCTTTGTGGCCACTTTCTGTTCCAGCACATAGCTATTCATATCGCCGGGAAACTCAAAGGTGTCGTCCTCGGCTTTCCAACGAAAAGCAGTGATAAAGGAGTAGGTATTCGATGCCGAGTCGTAATCGACAATCTCGTTGACACTGACAATGCGGCGCAAGGTACTGCCATCTGGCCCGCGCACCGCCGACTGAATCACCACCAGATCCAGGTTATCAATATTCACCTTGGGCACGTTGATCGGCTCGCCGGTGAGGCGTTGAATGACCTTTTGTACCGAGGATGCATGAAAGGTTGCCATCACACCATGGCCGGTCTGCATAGCTTGAAAAGCAATATTGCCTTCCACACCACGGATCTCACCGATCAGGATGCGGTCGGGGCGTTGCCGCAATGCTGCCTTGAGCAGATCGAACATATCGACACCACCACTCTTACTGTCCTTGGTGATGGGACGCACCACTTCGCGCACCCAATTGGCATGGGGGACTTGCAATTCGGGCGTATCCTCAATCGTCACGATCTTGGCGTTGGGCTTGATAAAGGTGGTGAGCGCATTGAGCAAGGTCGTTTTCCCCGAAGCCGTCGCCCCCACCACAAAGACATTCAGATCCGACTCAATGGCCAGCCACAGATAGGCCGCGGTGAGATAATCCAACGCGCCGAACTCGATCAAGTTGAGCACGCTAATAATATCGTCGCTAAACTTACGGATGGTGAAGTTGCTGCCGCGTTTGGCAATATCGCGGCCATAGACAATATTAATACGCGAGCCGTCGGGCAGCGCAGCATCCACAATGGGATTGCGCAGGGTCACCGGTTTTTTGATGCGCTCGCCCATCTGTACGACAAAATCATCCAGATCGTCATGCGATGGAAAGTAGATCGAAGATTTGAGACTCTTGAAGATCTTGTGTTCAATAAAGATATTGCCCAAGCCGCTACAACTAATATCCTCGATATAGGGATCTTCGAGTAGTGGCTGTAGCACGCCCAGCCCCATCTTGTCGCGCACAGAACGATATTTGAGCGCCGTCAACTCGCGCGGTGTCACCTGGATCTTGCCATTGCGCTCGGTGGCGACAATCGTACAACTCTTGTCGATCGAAGCCAGGAGTACTTCTTCGCGGTCAGCCTCACTGGCCTCGCCGATCTTCTCGGCCATGGTCAACAATTTTTCTTCTACCTTTTCGACCAGACCATTCAAGTGGACAGTCAGCAGCGGATCAATGGGAATATAAAAATCGCGGGCTCCCTTAGGATCGGGGTAGATATGGATGAAGATATCCTCGGCATTGGTCGGATAGATCAAGTTGCGCACTTTGAGCTTCTGCATGGCACGCGATAATTTGGGCACATAGTTCGGCATGCCGATCTTGTCCAACGGCAGCGCTTGCAGGTATTCGAAGAGAAACGAATGCTGGCGCGCCAGATCTTGCAGAGGCTGGGGCAACTGGTCGAGCGTAAGTGTGCTAAGGCCGGATTTCACCCGATCAAAGTTGTCTTGGGAAAAGGGTAAATCCGTCTGTTCCATAAGCCTGTTATCCTTGTGCTTTGTTAATGGGGATAATACGCATCCCCAAGCCGGGTTCGATCTCGAAGCTGACAATGTTGCCGGTATTTTTGCTGGCCCCGCGTACCTTGGACACCTCCATGGTCTTGACTAATTTATTGCCCACCTCTTCGGTGCGCATGCGCAGGTGGGCATCACACAGCGACGTGATGCGCACAAGAAAGTCGTGGTTGATCGCGTGCGAATGCACAATAATCACAATCGTCATCCCATCTGAACAGAGCCTTTTGCAGCGTTCAAAAAAACCGAGGACCACGTCCTGTCCACTATTCGTCAGCGCCGGGGTAAGGGCATCAATAAAGATCATGCCGCGACCCAAGCGGTTTTCGTTGATGATGGCCTCGAGCAACGCGGCCAGCACATCGACTTTGGCGCGCGCTAACTCCATGGGGTAGAGGCGCAGTTTGCACAGGAGCAGGTAGTTCAAAATATCGATGTTCAGGCTCTGCATCTGCTTGACCAGGCTTTTGACTGTGTTCTCGGTTGTAAAGAAGGCCAACTGAAAGCCATCATTTAAGGAACCCCAGGTCATCTGCTGCGAAAGCACCGATTTGCCCGAATGCGAATCCCCCTCGATCAGCGTTAACGAACCCAGGGGAATGCCGCCGCCCATTTTGTCATCGATCTCGCGGTTGCCCGTCGAGACAACGGTCTTTTCTTGATCTTTTTCCATAGACAACTCTCTGGCTATTCGTCTGACGCGGTATGGCTTGTCCACCCCGCCATAAATGGCTACTCTTTACCCACACTTTGGGTACCAGCGATGGCTTGCGTGCCGGGGACGGCCCAGCGATATGGCGGTGCTACGGTCTGTTTTTGGGCCGTCCCCGGCACGCCTCCCCTACAGCCGGCTTGCGCGACGTCGCGCAAGGCCTTCCCTCGCGCAGTTTACGGCTTTGGGCAGATTGTCACGTTGCAAGCGTGACCTACGGTAATCCTGCATAATTTCGTTTACAAGACCTTAGGCGCTTGCAAAGCAATAAGTAACCAGCGCTTGCCCAACAAAATCATGCGTAGGGGCGGCCGCGCAGCCGCCCCGCGTTTGGCTCGCTGCGAACGGGCGGCTGCAAGCCGCCCCT
>DAOTTR010000004.1:0-2601 GCA_034437715.1 Caldilineaceae bacterium | reverse complement strand
GGGCGCGGCAGTACCGATCTGGGGCGCGCCTTTGATTTCCCGCTGTGGGATCTGGTGGGCAAACAGCTTAAGCAGCCAGTCTATCAAGTCGCAGCCGCCTTTGTGGGTAAATCTGCGGCATCCACCTTGCAGGCACCTTGTTATGACACCTCGCTCTATTTTGATGACCTGCACTTGAGCGATCACGATGCCGCCGTGGCGTTGATTGCCGAGGAAGCGCAACAAGGTTATGCGCGCGGCCATCGCAATTTCAAGATCAAAGTGGGGCGCGGCGCACGCCATCTTCCCCTCGACGTAGGCACGCAACGCGATATCGCGATTATCCACGCTGTGCGCGCCGTGGCTGGGCCAACGGGCAAGATCATGATCGATGCCAACAATGGCTACAATCTCAACCTGACCAAACAGGTACTCGCCGCGACCGCCACCGCCGATGTCTACTGGATGGAAGAAGCGTTTCACGAAGATCCCGTACTCTATCGAGATTTGCAGGGTTGGCTGCAGGCGGAAGGCCTCCATACCTTGATTGCCGATGGTGAAGGCTGGGCCGCGCTGCCCCTGTTGGATTGGGCGCGTGAAGGGCTGGTGCAGGTAATTCAATATGATATTCACAGCCACAGTTTTACCCAGTGGCTGGCCCTCGGTCAACAGTTGGATGCCTGGGGTGTGCGTGCCGCGCCCCATCACTATGGCGGCCACATCGGCAACTATACCGCCGCGCATCTGGCCGCGGCGATTGACGGCTTTACCTTTGTCGAGTGGGACGAGGTCGCAACACCCGCCATCAGCGCGCCAGAGTACGTGATCGCCGAAGGGCAGGTCCAGGTGCCTGCCGCGCCGGGCTTTGGGTTGACCTTGCAGGAAGATGTCTTCCAACGCGCCGTGGCAGCCAACGGCTTTGCCATGCGCGGGTAGACCGCCCCGCCATGAATGGACAGGGCTATATAACAACGCCCCGTCAACGGGGCTTGTCCCATGTGCAAGTGCAAGTCTCGTTGGCATAAGCAGGCTAAAGCCTGCGTCGTTTTTTTGCCCCGTCCATTCATGGCAGGGCAGATGTGAGCTACCCAACCATAAATGGCATGGGCTTCTGACGGGCTGATGGCGAAGCCGCCGCCTTCGGCAACAGCTTAGAAGCGCCAATCATGTCGGCGGGTGCCCACTGGGCGCGACCATCCCGTTGCGTGGCTTTCCGTGGCTCCCACGGTAGTTGAAGACGTAGAGACGCAACATCTTGCGTCTCTACGTCGAATATTTTACGCACTAGACGATTTCCTAGTGCAACCAGCAATATTCAGTTTTGAAGGTGCGCTTGCAGGGTTCGGGTACCCTTTGGGTGTCACAGCTTGGTTATCGCTAGTGGATCACCCCTACATTATACCACGAATCAGGGTTGGAAATTGTTACAAAATTGTAACAATTTGGATAGTCCGGAGTTGCAAATCGCACCCAGAGGGTACCCGAATCACACGGCAATTGTGCCGCACAACCTAAAAGCCCTTATATCCTAGCCATAAATGGACTGGATTTTACGGGCTTTTCCTATAATTTGCCCGAATACTTCAACTGCAAACAGATTTCATTCTGCACTGAGAAGCAGCATTTCCTGTCGCCACACAATATCTTCGACAAGATAGCCGGCTGAGTTTTCTTTAAAGCGGCGCGCCGCGTCTTCCCCTTCTGTACGTTCGAGAAGTGGAATAGTATTGCGTTGGGCGTGATGGTGCTTTTGGTTCTCTACGTAGGCAATCACATTAGTAAGCCGCTTACCGTCAAACGAAAAAGCGCCATAGTCATCTTGCCAATAAAATAGCGTTAACGATGGATAGTGCTGGTTCAATTTCGCCGATGCGATGCCCTTGATCTGTCCGATAAAGGCTGCGACTGCCACTTTGGGCGGTATGGATACGACCATATGCACATGATCTTCCACGCCGTTGATCGCGAATACGCTACCTTCTAGCCCGATGGCTTTGGTACGCAATAGGTTATAGAGGATCGCTTCTAGCGATTCGGTTATGCGCGGTTCCCGATTTTTGGTGGCTCAAACAAGATGGTAAAAAAGTTGATAATAAGCCATGCTGATCTGCTGTTGTGAATTCGGCTCAGGCGAAAATCAATGGCAAGATTATATCTCTATCGGCACTGCACAGACAACAGGCAGATGGCTTATTCCAGGCGGTTCGCCCAGCCATTTATGGCCGGGCTAATTAACAACGCTATCTGAAGACCGACTTGTCCCACGCACCAGCAAGCCCCGTTGGCGGGGCGTTGTTGCATAGCCCGGCGGCTTTAGCCCCGGGCGGATTCTGGCAATCTGCCCAAATCGTTCGTTGTAACCTACACCCCTAGTCCCTGTAAAAACGCGATACTGGTCTGGATGCCCCGGTAGAAATTGGGCAAATGAAACTTTTCGTTGGGCGCGTGCAAATTGTCATCGGGCAGGCCAAAGCCCATGAGGACAACCGGCACATTGAGCGCCGCTTGAAATTTGGGAACAATGGGGATGCCACCACCTTCGCGCTTGTAGAGCGGAGCCACGCCAAAAACCTGGGTATAGGCCGCGGCGGCCAGTTGGATTTCTGGCGAATCAATTGGCGC
>DAOTTR010000003.1:0-3995 GCA_034437715.1 Caldilineaceae bacterium | reverse complement strand
CCCGATGCGCGCAACAGTCTTGTGCTCTGGCATCAGACGGTATCTATCTTCAAGGCAACGCGTAATGGCTTTGTGATTATGCTGGCGCGCCATGTGCCAAGTCTCGCTTTCAAACGGTGGCTCTACCGGCGCATCGGCATGCAAATCGGCCAGCATGTAAGCTTTGCCTGGCATGTAACCCCCGATTTATTCTTTCCAGAATTGATCGGGGTGGGCGATAACACAATTGTCGGCTATAATACGACCATCCTTGCCCATGAATATCTCTTACAGGAGTGGCGTATTGGCCCAGTATGGATTGGCTCCAATGTAACAATTGGGGCCAATTGTACAATTTTGCCTGGAGTCATCATTGGTGACGGGGCCGTGGTGAGTGCCATGTCTTTGGTCAATAAAGATGTGCCGCCGGGGGCCACCGTGGGCGGTGTGCCAATTCGTCCTTTAACGCGTAGCCGTGCCCAAGGCGCGGAACAGATGTGAGATTTGATCGAATGAACTGGCTCTCAATTCAGATTGGGCGGTTGCAAGCATTGGCCGCAACGGCGCCCCTACTGACGCTGATTATTGTGATCGATATTGTAGCCTACTTTGGTGGGCTGCTCTATTGGTATGGCGATGTAATGTCCATGCCGGGCACACCCCTGTGGGCCTGGCCGTTTATTCCCGACTGCCCGTTGTTTGGGCTGTTGGGCGGCTTGGGCATGTTGATGGTCACAGCCAAATGGTTTTGGGCCGATGCCGATCAGGCCAAGGGACAGCGTTATTTAGCGGTGGTCGCAGTTGTTTCGACCTTGCTGTGGCTGTCCACCTATCTGCCGGGCATATCGTTAGCATGGCGCAGTCAAGCTGCCATGCTGGGCGTCTGGAGTTGGTTTTTGATCATTGGCGCGCGCTTTTTCCGCCAAGCACCCGCGTGGTTGCTGGGTTTCTTGGCCTTTGGGCAGATCAAGTATGGCATTTGGACGATCACGGCTTGGCTTGTCTACTGGCGCAACACAGCGTTGGTTTATGGGGCACCCGATTTTTCGTTTGATAGCGTTTTTATGACGCTTACCCATATTGGCCTGTGCGCGCAAGGTCTATTTCTTCTGACCTATTTCCGGCCCAACTGGGCGGCTGTGCTGGTGAGCTTGGGCTGGTTTGCCCTCAGCGATTTTATGGACTATGGGCTGGGGTATTATCCGCGCTTGCCGCTCCAATTTATTCCGTTGCCGATTATGCAATGGAGTACGATTGCGGTCACGTTGGGGCTAAGCGCGATCTACCTGTGGCTCAGCCGCACGGGGGAGACGGCAAATGTCGAGTCACGGCGCAGTCCATGGCTGCACGCCCATCCATCAAAATGATCAACAGATAGCCGCTCGGGCTGATCTATTTCTATCCTCTTGAACGTATGAATGAGAAAGCAGGGCTTCGTTGAGCGAACAATCGAAAGACCCCAAAATTCAGGAGCTATATGCACGCAAGGCCGCTGCCCGTGCAGGTGGTGGCGCTGAGCGGATTGCCCGGCAACATGCCCGTGGCAAGATGACCGCGCGCGAGCGTATTGATCTCTTGCTCGATAAAAATAGCTTTCGGGAAATTGATGTCTTTATCACCCATAATTCCAATGATTTCGGCCTAGGCGAGCAGAAAATCCCCGGCGACGGCGTTGTCACGGGCTATGGAACAATTGACGGGCGCTTGGCCTATATCTATTCCCAGGATTTTACCGTCTTTGGCGGCACGGTCAGTTGGACGCACGCCATGAAGATCTGCAAAATCATGGATATGGCCATGAAAAATGGCGCGCCGGTGATCGGACTGAATGATTCCGGGGGCGCGCGCATCCAAGAGGGCGTGCATGGCTTGGCTGGCTATGCCGAAATCTTTTACCGCAATGTGATGGCTTCGGGAGTGGTGCCACAGATCAGTATTATTATGGGACCCTGTGCCGGTGGCGCGGTCTATAGCCCGGCCCTGACCGATTTCGTGATCATGGTGAAAGATACCAGCCAGATGTTCGTGACTGGCCCGGATGTGGTCAAGACCGTGACCCAAGAAGAAGTTACCTTTGAGGAACTGGGCGGCGCATCGGTCCATGCCAGCAAATCGGGTGTGGCGCACTATGCGGCAGAAAACGAGGCCGACGCCATCTTTATTGCACAGAATTTAATGAACTATCTGCCCAGTAATAATATGGACGACCCGCCAGCCCGGCCCAACCAAGACGATCCCCTGCGCCAGGATCTGGAGTTGGACAGCATTGTGCCCGATAACGCGAACCGCCCCTATGATATGAAGACGGTCATCCGCCATATTGTTGATGACAGTCAATTCTTCGAGGTGCATGAGCATTGGGCCATGAATATTCTTGTCGGCTTTGCCCATTTGGGGGGCCGATCCGTGGGGATTGTGGCGCAACAGCCGGCGGTGTTGGCTGGTGTGTTGGATGTGGAAGCCAGCCAGAAATCGGCGCGCTTTGTGCGTTTCTGCGATGCTTTTAATATTCCCCTGATCGTCCTGGAAGATGTGCCTGGCTTTATGCCTGGAGTGAATCAGGAACATGGCGGGATTATTCGTCACGGGGCCAAATTGCTCTACGCTTTTTCCGAGGCAACGGTGCCCAAGATCACAGTGATCGTGCGCAAAGCCTATGGTGGGGCCTATTGTGTGATGAACCCGCGCCATATTGGGGCCGACTTGGTGCTAGCTTGGCCTAGCGCCGAAATTGCTGTGATGGGGCCCGAAGGGGCGGTCAATGTGATCTTCCGCCGCGAAATTTTGGCCGCGGCGGATCCGGTGGCGCGCAAAGCTGAGCTGGTGAAGGAATACCGCGAACGCTTTGCCAATCCCTATGTGGCGGCTTCGGCTGGCTTTATTGACAATATCATCGAGCCCCACGAAACGCGGCCGCGGCTGATCAACGCATTGGAAATGTTGCAGAATAAACGCGGCAACCTGCCCGCCAAAAAGCATGGCAATATTCCGCTTTAATAAGCAACAGGTAGCAGGTAACAAGCCAACCATACTTGCTACCTGTACTGTGAAAGGCACTTATGGAACTAGAATTTGAACTGCCAGCCTTTCAACATAAATTGAGTGGTTTCGCGGCCATGAAACAGGGCGAACCGCTGACGGTCACGTTGGAGAGCGATACCTTGTTGCCCGATCCTGCGGCGAACAGTTGGTTTGTTGTGCAGAAAGAGCCACTGCCCGAACGCTTTGTGCGCATTGCGCCGGCGACCTATGCCTTTAGTGGGCAAATTCAAGCGGCTGAAATCGAAAAAGCTGGGGGCGAAGAGACGGCGACGCTACTCGTCAGGTGTGGTGATATTCCCCTGCGCGTCACCTGTGCTGGGGATCAAAGTGGTCGTCTCCCCTTTGGCACCTGGGAGACCCGATTTCTCACCGGTGTCAGCCGGATTCATGGCTTGCTGGAAGATGACTTTCATACCGCGATTGGGCAGTCGATCGATGTGACGATTTGGAATTTTCGGCGGCTGTCGCTCACCCCGGGTGATGCCGTTTTTGGTCAATGGCATGAGAGCGATGTGCTCATGCCTACGCCCTACCACTATGACCATATTGTGATCGAATGCCGTCTGCATCGCAATCGCGTCTAGTACAGTTGGGCGTAGATACCACGGCGGTTAATAAGGCGCGTTTACGCGTGTACATGATGGTAAACGTAGGGTGCCTTATTTACGCCGGGATCTACTAGTCTTTGCACCGTGATTGCAGGCAATGGCGTTGCGTGTCGCGGGTACTTATTGATCTGGCGTCGTTGCCAGATTTTTACATTGCTGATGGCCTGTGATCTACCTATAGAACGTTAAATTCGTGTTGAATTCATTCAACACCTGCGACGGCAAACGTGTTTAAACACGTTTTCTCTACTATACTCAAAACAGCATGAAAACCGGAGTTTGATGTAGCAATGATCAGCGTGCCGGGGAGTGCCCAGGAAAAGTTCTCAGTACAGATCTACAGTTGGGCAGTCCCCGGCACGCTAT
>DAOTTR010000002.1:0-1666 GCA_034437715.1 Caldilineaceae bacterium | reverse complement strand
ATCTGGGGCGCGATCCCTGGCCTGCTCAAGGTCTATACGGGCGCACATGAGGTGATTGTTACGATTATGCTCAACTATATCGCCAGCAATTTTGTCGGCTGGACAGTCTACGCGGGCGGCACACAAGGTCAAACGCCGGGGCCACTGTGGGATGCCACGGCGGGTGCAATTTCCGAGACCCCAGATCTCCTCCTCAGCGCGCAACTACCCTACATCATTGGTCCACCCTATCTTGTCCATTGGGGGTTTGGGTTGACGCTGTTGATTGCCTTATTCATCTGGTGGCTACTCTACAAAACGGTCATCGGTTTTGAAATTCGCACGGTCGGGCAAAATCTCAAAGCAGCGCGCTATGCGGGCATGCATGTCAACTGGACGATTGTGCTGACGATGATGCTGTCTGGGGGGCTGGCGGGCTTGGCCGGCACCTTTGAAACACTGGGGGTCAATCACAAATTTGCGCCTACCTTTACCGGTGCGGTCGGCTTTGACGGCATTACGATCGCGCTGCTGGGGCAAACCCATCCACTCGGCGTGGTGCTTGCCGCCTTTATGTTTGGCACATTGGATGCGGGTGGCAGGGGGATGCAGTTTGAATCGGGTGTCTCTGCCGATATTATTCAGGTGATTCAAGCGCTGGTGTTGGCGTTTGTCGCTGCGCCCCTTTTGATCCGCACGATTTTTCGGCTGCGGCGGCTCCGCCAACCGCTGGACACAACACCAAGCGCTGGCTGGGGAGGTCTGGTATGAACAGCCGACCGCTATGGAAGAGAACCTCGTTGATCGCTATCGGCTTGTCACTGGGGCTGGTAGTGATGGCCGTTCTGGTGAATACGACTGATTTGCGTGACTATACCTGGCTGCGCGTGCTCTTTGGCATTAGCGCCTTGAATTTTACGTTGCGCGCGACGGTACCGCTCGTCCTCGGCGCGTTGAGTGGCATTCTCTGTGAGCGTTCCGGGATTGTTAATATTGGTATTGAAGGCATGATGTTAGCGGGTGCCTTTGGCGCGTTTGTGGCCAAGGTGGCGACCAACGATTGGCCCTTACCGTCTAGCCTGCTCTTGGGCGTGCTGGCCGCGCTGTTGATTGGGGGCCTCATGGGGTTGCTGCACGCCACGCTCTCGATCCGCTTTCGTATGGATCAGATCATTTCGGGCACAGTGCTGATCATTCTGGCTACCGGTTTCACCTCCTATCTTTTTGATCGCAATGCGGTGGCGCAAGGCAAGTTTTCCGCAGTGCCGATTCCCATGCTGGCCGATATTCCCGTGATTGGCCGCATTTTGTTTGAAAACCCGCCGCTGACCTATCTGGCGCTGATCCTGGTGGCGGTGACCCACGTTGCGCTTTTCTACACGCGCTGGGGATTGCGCACGCGCGCTGTGGGCGAACATCCACGCGCTGCCGATACCGTCGGTATCAACGTCAATCGCTATCGCTATGTCAACACGACGATTGGCGGCATGTTGGCGGGGCTAGCCGGTGGCTTTTTGGTATTGGAGGCAGTCGGCCAATTTCAAGAAGGCATGACAGCCGGGCGTGGCTTTATTGCCCTGGCCGCCATGATCTTCGGGAATTGGAATCCCTTTGGGGCACTGGGCGCTTCCTTACTGTTTGGCTATACGCAAGCGTTGCAAAATGAACTATTGTTGGCCGGTTTCAC
>DAOTTR010000001.1:0-4132 GCA_034437715.1 Caldilineaceae bacterium | reverse complement strand
CCCAGGGCCAGCAACAGACCAACGGTTTTGCGCCGTTCCCAAACCGCAAGGGCTGCGACCGTAAAGACCAGGGTTGCGCCGGCCACCAGCACCAACCCAGCCACCCAAAAGGGAAAGCGCGCCTGCCCCTCCGAAGCCAGCCAACTAAGCGCGGCCATACCCACTGCGTAGGCCCCAGTTGTCAGGGCAAGCGTCATGCCCGCGGTCTGGTTGGGGTGATGGGCCAGGCCTTGAATCGCCAGACTCCACAGCGGCCAGACGGGTGAACGCGGCAAGCGTTGATAGAGCCGCGTGAGCAGCCAGCCACCCAGGGTTAACAAAATCGCAAAAAGCTCGGCCAGCAGGCCAAGGATGAAGGCGGCCATCATCGGCAGCATTGCAAAACCTACACCCCAGGTCAGCAGACCAGCGTACAGCGCACCCAATAACGTACTGCGCCTGTTGTGCTGAGCACCATTATCTGCACTCTGTCGCTTAGTGAGCTTGGTCAAGCGTACTGCCGTGTGCATAAAAAGCACCGTCGCGCCGAGACCGGTCAACAGCGCGGTTAAAAGTGTACTGGTTGCCAAGCTGTGTGTGCCAGATAAGCCGAAATAGGCTGCCGCTGCTGGCCAGCTAATACGGCTCAGCCCCCAGCCAAACAGGATACCAGCACCGCTGCCCAGCAACCCTGTCGCCAATGCCTCGCATGTCAATAACAGTAATAAACTAGGATAGGGCAGGCCAAAGTTTTGTAATAATATTAGCTCTGGCGCACGACGTTCGAGGCTGGCAAGGTAGGCATTGGTCAGCCCCAGGCAACCGATCAGCAGCGTGACCATACCCGCGCCAGTCAACACGCCGGGCGCGCCCAGCAGATCCAGCAACCAACCCGGTAGCAGCCAACCCGACAACACCTGCCCCGTGCCTTGCGCGCGCACATGGACGGCAATGTTGAGCCAGGCCAGCAAAGCCGCCACGCCAGGGGCCAGCCCCACCAAAGCCAGCAGCGCCAACTGCCATTCACGCCGCGCCACCGTGCGCAGATAGAGCGGCGCAATCCGCCGTAGCCGCCTCATGCGGGCCGCTCCGTGGGCAACAAGCGCGCCTCGATGCGATCCAGCCATAATAGATCCGCTTCGGCGTGTAAAATCGCGCCATCCAAGAGACTGGCAGTTACTGCATCATCTTGCAACTCGGCGTCGGTGAGCGCACGTTCGAGATCGCGTAACTGTTGCAAATAGACTGCACGTTGCCGCCAGAGCAGATCGCCCAGTTGCGTGGACTGTGGCCGAATGCTGGCCAGGGTAGAGAGTTTGAGGTAGAGATCATCTTTGAGTTGACGGCTGCTAGGCACGGGGGTGCTGAGCCACTCGGCTAGCGCGGTGGCCCCCGTTTCGGTGACACGATAGACCTTTTGATCGGGCAGATTTTCCTGGGTGACGCGCGTATCCAGGGTGATCTGGTCGGCCTTTTCCAGCAAGCGCAAATTGTTGTAGATCTGTGCTTGTTGCAGCGGCCAAAGTGTGCCCAGCGCCTCATCGTATCGTTTTTTCAGTTCATAGCCATGATTCGGCTCTTCGGCCAGCAGCGCCAGCAAAACGTGTTTTAGGCTCATCGTTGACAGATCTCAGTCGATAGTAACTATGGTTAGTATATAACCCTTTTGAGCTTTTGTCAATCCCCTGTCCCCCAATCAAAAACATCACGACAGGGCTAGTCGGCATGACCAACCCTTCGTGTGTGCATGGTGGCCGGGGTAGGTCGCTTGGGCCGTACCCCCGCAGTGTTCGTGGTCAGAGTAGCAACTTCCATGTAAAGCGACAAAGTGGGATAGCGGGAAGTGATTCTCTTTTTCGCTCTGGCTAACCGTTTATTTTTGTTTGCCTGCTGTTTGCTGCTCTCTTTCCATTGTATCCAGCCGCTGTTGATGCTTCGTTGAAAAAACGTTTATAATGGTGTTGCCAAGCGTAACGCTTTTTCTGGCGGGACATTTTGCTGTCAATACGCATAGTATAGGCGCTGGGCGTAGCTCGTGCAGGATTGGGGATCACAGGCAAGCTGTGTTCTACCGCACAATGGGCAAAATGGTAAATGATAACAGGTCTAACCGAGTAGACCGTCAGCGAAATTATGCAGGATTTACCATAGTTGTAGGTCACGTTTGTAACGTGACATGCTCGTTCTATGCAAACTATCCGGTTCTTAAGCGAACAAGTATCATCGCCAAGGCTTGGCTCGGGCGGTGTTGTAGCCTTGGGGGGATTGTCACGTTGCAAACGTGACCTACAGTAGTGTGCGTCCTGTGATAAGGCGCTTTCAAAGAAATAAGTATCTAGCGCTTGCCAAACAAAATCATGCGTAGGGGCGGCTTGCAGCCGCCCCGCGTTTGGCTCGCTGCGAATGGGCGGCTGCAAGCCGCCCCTACTGGATACTTTATTCCTTGCAATGGCCTAAGGGTCTGTCCAGAAATAAAATAGTGAATTTGCGTGATGTTACCCAAGTAAATCTGTCTAAAATCATCCATGTTATTCTTGGACAGACACTAAGTAAAAATAAACGTTAGGAAAGACTGATATGACAGAAGAAGAAACAATCGCAGAGACAATCAAGCTTGATCAATTTCTCAAATTGGCGCAGATCGTCCAAAGCGGTGGCGAGGCTAAACATTTGATTCAGGCGGGCATGGTAATGGTGAATGGTGGCGTTGAAATGCGCCGCGGGCGCAAACTACGTAGCGGCGATGTCGTAAAGGTCGATGGTGAGGAATTCGTCGTCGAAACCCAATAGCCATCCCTGGAGCCACCCCCGGCACGCATGATTTGATCTGTAGTAAAGACTTCAGTCTTTTTAGATTGCGGTAAAGATTAAAGTTTTTACGAGCTAGCAACGGTTGGGGCGGGCGTTAATCCTTCGGTGTGCGGCACGGGTGGTGTCACGCGCGCAAGAATTCCATCGGCGGCCAACACAGGTGTCAAGGCGTGAATGGCACAGGCCACCATGCCATCATCTGGTTCGCGCGTGGTAAGCTTTTGCAGGGCCAAGCCAGGGGCGATAAAGGCGCGCATGAGTGGATTTTCATCGTGGGCCGCACTAAAACGAATGATTTCATAGGCAATGGCCGCGACAAAGGGCACAAGCAGCAGCCGTGTGACAAAGCGCAACAGCAGGGCCAACCATGTCGGCTCTACCCCGGCAAAGGTCAGCGGCGCAAAGAGAATAATGCTGATGACCAAGACATAGAGCAGAAAACTGGTGCCGCAGCGCGTGTGCTGCACACTATATTTTTGCACCTCGGCCACGGTCAGGGGCGCGCCAGCTTCGTAGGCGTTGATTGTCTTGTGTTCGGCCCCATGATAGCCAAAGACGCGCGCAATTTCGGGGATGCGCCCAATCGCCCAGAGATAGAGCACAAAGAGCAGCAGGCGAATCGCGCCTTCAAAGACGGCATCGACTACCGGATGATCATTGATTGCCGCAGCCAAAAAGCGACTGGCAAGGGTCGGCAAGAGAAAGAAGATTGCAATCGCAAAGGTGAGACTGCCCGCAATCGTGGTCCACGCCACCGGGCCGGAAAATTCAACCTTCTCTTGGCCCTCTTCTTGCGATGAAACTTCGGCGCTCCAGAGCAGGGCGCGCATGCCCAACCCTAGCGCGTCCCAGAGCATAGCCAACCCGCGCACAAAAGGCCATTGGCCCCAGCGGCTGGTGTAAATCTTGGCTTTCAGCGCTTCTTCATGCAACACAATTTCGCCTTGCGGATTGCGCACAGCCACGGCCATGCTTTTGCGCCCCCGCATCATTACCCCTTCGATCACGGCTTGACCGCCGTAGTATTGTTTGCTCATAGGTGTGCATTGTAACATTTGTCAGAAGGACGGTCAAACGGGTAGGAAGATGTAATAATCACAAGGAATGGCAAAACGCAAAGTGGAAACCGCGAATGTAAGCCGATTGTAAATATCTGTTTCGGAAGAGTCTTGATATAATCAACTTCATAAAAATACAATATAATCTCAGTATGATAATTTTCGTATGCGTTTTAATGTCTACCTTTACAAATTCAGAAAAACCTTATGGCATCTTATACTCGAACCCATTTAAAACAATTAGAAGCTGAAGCAATCTATGTGATCCGCGAAGTGGCTGCGCA